>JAUVMT010000153.1 GCA_030600085.1 Gemmatimonadales bacterium
ATCCAGACATCAGCCGACGCCATCTACCTGGCGCGCCACGTCGGCCTTCGGGCCGGTCTGCCGATCGAGGTTCCTGCCGTGACGTTGAACCGCCTCTGCGGTTCAGGCTTTCAGGCCGTGATCGATGGGGCCAAAGCGATCCTGCTCGGTGACAGCCAGCTCTGCCTGACGGGCGGGAGCGAATCGATGAGTCAGGCCCCGCACGTCGTGCGCGGCGTTCGCTGGGGGAAGCTCCGCCTCGGACCCGCCGCACCTTTCGAGGACACGCTGTGGGAAGCGCTGATGGACCCCTACTGCGGCTGTTCGATGGCCGAGACGGCGGAGAACCTGGCGGACGAGTACGACGTCACGCGTCTCGAGGCGGATGAATACGCACTTCGGAGCCAGGGGCGGGCCAAGGCCGCCTGGGACGAAGGTCGCTTCGATGACGAGGTCGTCCCGGTGACGGTCGAGGTGAAGGGCAGGGAGGTCGAGTTCCGGGCCGACGAGCACATGCGTCCTGACACGAACCTCGAGGATCTCGCCAAGCTACGGCCCTACTTCAAGAAAGACGGTCTCGTCACCGCGGGGAACGCGAGCGGCATCGGCGATGGGGCGGCGGCGCTGGTGATCGCTGATGCGGAGTATGCCCGCGCCGAAGGGCTCGAGGCGATCGGTCGCCTCGTCTCCTGGGCGGTAGTCGGCGTGCCGCCGCGAATCATGGGGCTCGGTCCCGCGCCGGCCTCGCGTGCGGCGCTGGATCGCGCCGGCTTCTCGCTCGATGACATGACGATCGTCGAGGTGAACGAGGCGTTCGCGCCGCAGTACGTCGCGGTGGAAAAGGAGCTCGACCTCGACCGCGAGAAGGTGAACGTCAACGGCGGCGCGATCGCCATCACTCACCCGCTGGCCGCGAGCGGGGCTCGGATCACCGCCCATCTGCTGCATGAGCTCCGACGGCGTGGAGGAGGGTTGGGGTTGGGCTCGGCATGCATCGGTGGCGGCCAGGGGATCGCCGTCGTCGTCGAGGTTTAGGTTGGCCCGCAAAGAGATATGACAGCAGCACTTTACTAGAGCGCTTTACCATGTGTCCGATCGCCGATGTTGCGCGAGGTGCCCGGTCCCGACCGCACGGGGAAGAGGTGTTAGAATGGAACCGATACTAGCCCTGTTGGCCATCGGTGGCGCGGCCGCGCTCGCCACCAGCCTGAGGATTCTGAGGGAATACGAACGAGCGGTCGTGTTCCGGCTGGGGAGGATTCGGCCGCTTCGCGGCCCTGGCCTGATCTTCCTCGTCCCGTTCGGCGTCGAGAGGATGGTCCGGATCAGCCTGCGCATCATCGCGATGGACATCCCACCGCAGGATGTGATCACGCGCGACAACGTCTCGGTGAAGGTGAACGCCGTACTCTACTTCCGCGTGGCCAACGCTGAGAGGGCCGTCCTGGAGATCGAGGACTTCCTGTTTGCTACCTCCCAGCTCGCCCAGACGACGTTGCGCTCGGTGATCGGACAGGCCGAGTTGGACGAGCTGCTGTCCGAGCGGGAGAAGTTCAACGAGATCCTGCGCCAGATCATCGATGAGGGATCGGACGTGTGGGGGATCGATGTGACCGCCGTCGAGGTGAAGGACGTGGACCTGCCCCAGGAGATGAAGCGCATGATCGCCCGGCAGGCGGAGGCTGAGAGAGAGCGGCGAGCCAAGGTGATCAACGCAGAGGGCGAGTTGCAGGCCGCCGACAAGCTGAGTGAGGCAGCGGCAGTTCTGAGCACCCATCCGGCGTCGCTGCAGTTGCGTTTCCTGCAAACCGCTTCGGAGATAGCTGCCGAGAACAACTCGACGACGCTATTCCCGCTTCCCCTGGACTTCGCGCCCTTCCTGCAGGCCATGAAGACGACCGCCCGTGTCCCGGAGGTCGCCGCGGCGGAAGGCACCCCGGAGGAGGGCCCGACGGCGCTCGAAAGTGCCGACTCTCGAGGCGAGATCGAGGGCGATCGTGAAGCGCGTGGCCGGCTGGCGTCGGGCACGACCGCGCCCGCCGAGGAGCGAAAGGCCGGAAAGCTGTCCTCTCGCAGTGGGCCGGATGGCTGATCCCGACTCGTTCGCCGGCAGTCCTGCCGAGGCCGGGACGTCCGGACTTCCCGCCAGGCGGGTTTCCTCGGGCGAGCTCGAGCGAGTTTTCCGTCGGGCCGCGAAGCTCCAGCTCGACGAGGGCGAGGACGTCACCGACCTGGATGTCGGCGAGGTCGTGCGGATCGCCGAGGAGGTGGGCCTCGAGTCCCGCCACGTGCGGCGAGCCCTGGCCGAAGTCCAGGCCGAGTCTCTCCTGCCGACCCTCCCTGTCGATGGCGGCCTGCCGGCGCGGCTCTGGGGGCCCGGCGTCGTTCGGCAGAGTCGTGCGGTGCGTGGCGATCCGTCGGAGGTGCAGGCGCGGCTCGAACGGCATCTCGAGGAGAAGGAGAGCCTACACTCCGTCCGCCAGAAACCAGGTCGCTCGCTTTGGGAGCCCGCGGCGGGCCTGCTCAAGCAGATGCAACGTTCGCTCGATGTGGGTGGGCACGGTTATGACCTGGCGAAGGCACGGAACGTCCAGCTGGCCGTGGAGGGGCTGGAGGAGGGCTGGTCGCTCGTCACGCTCTCGGTCGATATTCGAAACCTGCGGGCGGGACAAGCGACCGGCTGGCTTCTCGGCTTGGGCGCCAGCGGCACGGCGGGCGCCGTCGGATCCGCGATCCTCGCCGGTACCGGCGCAGCGATCGTGATCGCTCCCTTTCTGGCGATCGGCTTCCTGGGGGTCGCCTCGTGGGCTGCGGGCCGGACCATCCACAAAGTGAGGGATCGCATCGAGCTCGCGGTCCTCGGGCTCCTGGATCGGCTGGAGCAAGGGCAAATCGGTGGGGAGAAGGATGGGTCCGGGTGGCGGGAATGGCTGCTCAGCGGATCCAGGTCCGGCCGGGCGGACGGCGTCTGATTCGCTTCAGGACGCTCCGGCTCTCACGCCGCCGCCTTCAGGACGCTCCGTAAGTAGCTGTTACCGCGCCACGTAAACTGCTATGCGCTGACTGGCGATAGGATATCTGTGAACGATAGGAGAGGCGCGTGGGCGAGATAAGGAAGGTCGGAGTCGTCGGGGCCGGACTCATGGGAAGCGGGATCGCGCAGGTGAGCGCGGCGGCCGGATACGAGACGATCCTGCGAGAGATCGCGACGGCCCCGCTGGAGGCCGGCCTGACGGCGATCCGAAGGAGCCTCGACCGGGCCGTGGAGAAGGAGAAGCTGACGGCGGAGGGGAGGGATGAGGCGCTGACTCGCATAGCCGGAACGGTCGAGCTCGAGCCTCTGGCGGATTGCGACGTGATCATCGAGGCGATCATCGAAGACATCGGAGCGAAGAACGAGCTGTTCAGGAGCCTGGATGGGCTTTGCCCGGAACGGACGATCTTCGGGTCGAACACCTCCAGCCTGACGATCACCGAGATGGCGGTGAGCTCGGGCCGGCCGGATCGGTTCGTGGGCCTCCACTTCTTCAACCCGGTTCCCGTCATGGCCCTGGTCGAGGTCGTGCGGGCGGGAGGCACGTCGACGGAGACTTTCGAGACGGCGATGGAGTTCGCGGGCTCGCTGGGCAAGACCCCGGTGGCGTGCCGGGACAACTCCGGCTTCATCGTGAATCGGCTTCTCGTGCCGTACATGCTTGACGCGATCCGCGCCTACGAGGAGGGGATCGGCTCGATCCCGGATATCGACACCGCAATGCAGCTGGGCTGCGGCTATCCGATGGGTCCCTTCGCCCTCTCCGACTTCGTCGGTAACGATACCCTCTACTTGATCACCGAGATCATGTTCGAGGAGTACCGAGAGAAGCGATTCGCTCCGCCGCCTCTCCTGCGCCGGATGTATGCTGCGGGCCACCACGGGAGGAAGACGGGCAGGGGGTTCTACGACTACAGCGGGGAGGCGCCCGTCGTCAGTGATTTCGTGAAGCGTTGAGCTCGTCACGAGGAGCAGGTGGCGCCTGTTTTCCGGCACGCACCGAATATCGGGATTCTCGTTGCAGCACAAGGGTTTTCGGTATATCTTGAAAAGTCCGGAAGTGCTGTCCCGAGCAACCAGCCCGACGAGCCCGGTAGAGGTAGATTCGCCGACTGAAAGAGTCATTCTCAAGGCGCTCCGCCTCAGGCACTTCCGCAACTTCGCGGACCTCGCATGCGAGTTCCCGCCTTCCGGAGTCGCCATTGTCGGTCCGAACGGTTCCGGAAAAACGAACCTTCTCGAGGCGATCTACTATCTCGGCATCTTCCGCTCCTTCCGCGGAGCGCCGGACGCGGAACTGGTGAGGCTCGGCGACGACACTTTCCGGATCGAAGGCACGGTGGAGGGCCCGGATGGGGAGCGGAGGATCGCGGCAGCCTACCAAAAGAGCACACGCCGCAAGAAGGTGGAGGTCGACGGCGTCGAGGTCGAGCGTCTCTCGGATGCGCTCGGAACGCTCGGTGTCGTGGCCCTTGGCCTGGCCGATGTCGAGCTGGTGAGCGGCCCTCCGGCCGCTCGCCGGCGCTTCCTGGACATCCTCCTGTCGCTTGTCCGGCCGGACTATCTGGCTGCTCTGCAACGATGTCGGGTCGCCGTGGCTCAGCGAAACGGCGCGCTGCGGAGCGCTGCGTCCTCCGACGAGCTGCAGCCGTGGACCGACGAACTGGTGAGCGCCGGGACCTCGGTGATGAGCGCGAGGGCCGAGTGGGCGGCGGAGCGGGCGGACGGATTCTCCCGATACCACGAGGCGATTTCCGGGGGGCCGGGAGCGTGCCTCGAGTACCGGTCTTCGGTCGGCCTGCCCTCGTCGGAGGCTGACGGGAGTACCTGGGAGGCGCGCTTTCGCGAGACTCTCGCCTCGGCGGAGGAGCGGGAGAGACAGCAGGGAAGGACCCTGGTGGGTCCGCACAGGGATGACCTCAATCTGAGCTCTGCGGTCGCTGACGAGGAAGACCGGGCCATTCGGCGGTTCGGCTCTGGCGGCCAGCAGCGGACGGCCGCTCTCGCGCTCCGTCTGATCGAGGCGGACACTCTGCGGGATCGCGCGGGCGTTGAGCCCGTCTATCTGCTCGACGACGTGTTCGCCGAGTTGGACCGCGAACGCTCCGGCAGCCTGCTCGCGCTGCTCGAGGATGGTCGCTCCGGCCAGACCGTTCTCACGGCCCCAAAACCGGCCGACGTCGTGCTCAGGGGTGGGCTCGAGGAGTGGAACATCAGCGGGGGACGGCTCGAGCGATGAGCAGAGGACGGAGCTGTTGAGCGGAAGCCAGCTGGAATCGCGCTCGGAGCGGCTCAGCCGCAAGCGGGGCGAACGCCCCGAGCCAGTGGGTGACCTCGTAGGCGGGCTCCTCGACCGACTCGGGGTCACGGAGCGGGTCGAGCGTGCCGGCGTGGCTCTCGACTGGGAGAAGCTCGTCGGCCCGCACATCGCGCGCGTGACCGTTGGCACACGGGTAAGTGGCCGAACGCTGTTCGTCGAGGTCGTAAGCGCGGCCTGGCTCAGCGAGCTGAACATGATGCGCCACGAGCTGCTCCGCCGGATCAACGCGGGCAGACGCCGGGGCCGAATCGAGAAGATCGTATTCGTGCAGGCAGGAAAGGGTTAGATGGCCAAGAAAGCCACCAAGACGAACCAGGCGAAATCGGCGAAGAAGGCGACCGGCAAGGGCAACTCGGACGATTACACGTCGAGGCAAATCCAGGTCCTCAAGGGCCTGGAGGCGGTCCGCAAACGGCCGGGCATGTACATCGGCTCGACCGCCGCGCGCGGTCTCCATCACCTCGTCTACGAGGTCGTCGACAACTCGATAGACGAGGCGATGGCCGGTTTCTGCAACGAGATCGAGGTGGTGATCGCCGAGGACAACTCGGTCACGGTGCGGGATAACGGCCGCGGCATTCCGGTCGACATGCATCCGACCGAGAAGCTTCCGGGCGTCGAGGTGGCGCTGACGACGCTCCACGCCGGCGGAAAGTTCGACAAGAGCAGCTACAAGGTCAGCGGCGGTCTGCACGGGGTCGGCGTTTCCGTCGTGAACGCTCTCTCCGAGTGGCTCACGGTTAGAGTC
>JAUVMT010000085.1 GCA_030600085.1 Gemmatimonadales bacterium
GACGTCCACCGCAATCGGCCCCGAGTGCTCGAAGAAGCCACCGACGTCGCCGGCCTCGAGGAGGTCGAGCCGCATCTCCGGGGCGTGCCGTCGAACCGCGGTGAGCAGATCGACTGCCCGCCAGACGAAGATCCCGCTGTTCCACATGTATCCCCCCGAGTCCAGATAGGCACGGGCCTTTTCGAGCGAAGGCTTCTCGACGAACTCGGCGGCCTCGTAGACCCCGGGCTCAATCTCGTCACCCAGACGGACGTAGCCATAGCCGGTTTCGGGTCGGCTCGGCACGATTCCCAAACAGAAAAGGCGCTCGCCGCCCGCCGCCGCCACACCACGCTGCAGCGTGTCCAGAAAATCCTCCAGCGGCTCGATCACGTGGTCGGCGTGAAGGGAGACCATGACTGCCTCAGGCTCGCGGCGCGCGATCTCGTGTGCGGCCCAGGCGAGCGCGGGCCCGGTTCCCCGTGGCTCGGGCTCCACCAGGAAGCTGTCGGAGGTCAGTTCGGGCAGCGCGTCGCGGAAAGGCTCCACCAGGCGGCCGCCCGTCACGATCAAGGTCCGCTCGGGCCCGGCCAGGTGGATGGCCCGTTCCACCGTGTCCACGATCAGAGGACGATCGCTGCCCAGAGGGAGAAGCTGCTTCGGGCGTTCGAGGCGGGAGGCCGGCCAGAACCTCGACCCCACGCCGCCCGCCAGGACGACGGCGAACGGGCGCTGGAACTGATTCACAGGATGTCCGTATTCACAGGCTCCGAATATCGGTTGCGCGGCCGCGGTCCTCGTCGGAACGAGCGCTACGCGGAGGAGGCGGCGCTCGGAGATGCGAGCCGAAGCATGCGTACGGCGCTGCAACGTACCGGCGATCCGCATCGGGAGTCAACCAATCAGTCCGGAAATATCAAGTGTATCAGCGACTTAGCTTACTTGACCGGGCCAGTGCTCTCCGAGCATCTTCGGGAGAGCCAGGATCTTCTGGCGAGCGTTGGTTATGGCTTTGTCTGGTCGCTGAAGAGGGGGTTCATTGAGAGGTGTGTCGCGGTTCTTGGCCGCCACCTGGATGGCGATGGCGCTGCCGGGCTGCGGGGACTCCGTGGTCGGCGTGCCGGTTCCGGACGAGCCCGGAGAGGCCACGCTCGCGGACTTTCGGACGGGGCCGCTGGTCGAGCCCTCCGCCTTCAGCTGGATCGTCCTGTCGACGGTGAGGACCGATCAGTCGAGCCAGTGGGACTTTGCCTTCGCGCTCGAGGTGGACGGCACGGCGCAACTCTTCCCGCGCGCCTCGGTGCTCGAGCAGCCGTCCACGGCCGGCCTGCAGATCGTAAACGTGTCGTTCGAAGACCTGACGGTGGCTCCGCCAAGCGGGTACATCACGGACGAGCCCGTCACGGTCCAGGTGGGCGATGTCCTGGCGGCCGTGAGCCGGCGGCAGTGTGGGTCGTTCGCTCTCGTTCGGTACGGCAAGCTCGAGATCCTGGACATCGACCTTATCCGTGGACGGCTGACGTTCAAGCAGCTGGCGAATCCGAACTGCGAGAACCCCAACCTGGTGCCCGGAGAGGCCGGAGAGGTCTGAGCGGGCGGGTTCATGCTCGATATCCGATACATCCGTGAGCACCGCGACGAATGCCAGGAGCGCCTGGCCGTCCGGGGCGACCCGGCGCTTCCCGATCTGATCGAGCGCGCGATCGAAGCCGATCGGGTGCGTCGCGAGCTCATCGGCGAGGTCGAGGGGCTCAAAGCGGAGAGGAACGCCCGCTCTCGTGAGATCGGCGACCGGAAGCGGGAGGGTGCGGATGCTGATGACATCCTCGCGGAAATGCAGAAGGTCGCGGCGCGGATCCGCGCCCTGGATCCCGAGCTGGCAGACGTGGAGGAGGAGCTGGAATCGCTCCTTCTTCTGATACCGAACCTGCCCGATCCGCGCGTTCCGCCCGGTCGGGAGGGAGAGGGCGAGATCGTGCTCACGTGGGGTGATCCCCCGGATCCCCCCACGCCCGACGGCCGGTTCGAGGCCCATTGGACGATCGGCGAGCGATTGGGTCTCCTCGACCTGGAGCGGGGCGCGAAGCTGACGGGCTCGGGGTTCCCTCTCTTCGTGGGGCAGGGCGCCCGCCTCCAGCGTGCGCTCATCCAGCTGATGCTGGACACCCACGTCTCCGAGCATGGCTATACGGAGCTCGCGCCGCCGTACCTCGTGAACCGTGATTCGATGACCGCGACCGGACATCTTCCGAAGTTCGAGGCCGACGCCTACCGGACGGACCCGGACGACCTGTTCCTGGTGCCGACGGCGGAGGTCCCGGTCACCAACCTCTACCGCGACGAGATCCTGGACGGAGAGGTCCTGCCGCTCGCCTACGTCGCCTATACGCCCTGCTTCCGACGGGAGGCCGGAGCGGCGGGGAAGGACACCCGGGGTCTGCTGCGCGTCCACCAGTTTGACAAAGTCGAGCTCGTGCGCTTCGTGGAGCCGGCCCGATCCGACGAGGAGCTGGAGGTTCTGACCGGCCATGCCGAACGGGTGTTGGAGCTGCTGGAGCTGCCCTATCGGAGGATCCTCCTGCCCGGGGGCGATCTGGGTTTCGCCAACGCCATGACGTACGATCTCGAGGCCTGGGCGCCCGGAGTGGAGGCCTGGCTGGAAGTTTCCAGTTGCTCGAACTACGATGATTATCAGGCGCGGCGAGCGAACATCCGTTTTCGACCGGGGCCTGCCGAGAAGCCGCTGTACGCGCACACGCTCAACGGGTCGGGGTTGGCGCTCGCGCGGGTCATCGTGGCGCTGCTGGAAAACCACCAACGTCCGGACGGCAGCGTTGATCTGCCGGCCGCGCTTCGTCCCTACATGGGAGTGGATCGGCTCGAGTCGTGACCCGAAGGTTGTTCCCCTACGCAATCGCGGTCGCCTTCGCGGCCGTAATCGTCTCTTTCCTGGTCTACACGCAGCAGATGGCGAACGCGCTGCGGATGGACGCCGCCGTCTTCAGCCGCATCTACGCGCTCACCTTCCAGGCGACGGGCGCGCAGGATCCAGAGGAGCAGCAGCGTCTCACCGACCGCGTCCTGTTCGAGGTGCTGGGTGAGATGAACCGCCTGGAGATCCCGGTAGTGGTCACCGACGCAGCTGGAAACCCGACGTCCGCAGCGAACCTCCCGTTCGATGCGGACCGGAGAGACCCGGAAGGCGCGGAGCGTATCCGTGCCTACGTGGCCGAGCTGGACGACCGAATGCCGCCCGTGACGGCGCACGATCTCCGGATTCATTTCGGCGAGCCGCTCTTCCTCAGCCGCCTGAAGTGGATCCCGTGGCTTCAGGCGTCGATCCTGCTCATGCTGGTGGCCGCCGGAGCATGGGCCGTTCTCGCCTCGGTGCGCGGCGAGCGGGAGCGAATCTGGTCGGCGATGGCTCGGGAGTCGGCCCATCAGATGGGAACGCCCCTCAGCTCGCTGGTCGGCTGGCTGGAGCAGCTCGAAGTCGAGATGGAGCCCGAGGCTGCGGCTGGAGACGGTCGCTCTCCCACGGCGGCGACGGTGGTACCCACGGCGCCGCCGGAGCTAGTCCTGGAGATGAAGGCGGACACGGATCGTCTGCTCAAGGTGTCGCGCCGCTTCGAGCTCATCGGCCAGCACCCGCGGCTGGATGAAGTGGACGTCGGAGACGTGGCGAGCCGCCTCCGGCGTTACTTCCAGGCCCGGCTTCCGAGCCTCGGGAGTCGGGTGTCGCTGATCGTGGACGTGCCCCAGGACGCTCCCCGAGTGATCGGCAACGAGACGCTCCTCGAGTGGGCGTTCGAGAACCTGATCAAGAACGCGCTCGATGCGTTGGCGGGGCGCGAGGGGCGGGTCGTCATCGAATACGACGGACAACACTCCGACCGGGCGGCCTTCCGGGTGTTCGACACGGGCCCTGGCGTGCCCACCGGCTTTCGCAAGCAGATCTTCGACATCGGCTTCTCCACGAAGGAGAGCGGTTGGGGCGTCGGGCTCTCGCTCACCCGGCGCATCATCCAGGAGATGCACGACGGCGCGATAATGCTCGAGCACTCGGATTCCGGCGCGAGCTTTCGAGTCGAGCTGCCGGTAGCGGAGAGGGGTGCGCTCTGAGGATCTCGCTCAACTCCGAGCAGCACGAGGCCGTTCAGCACGGAGAGGGCCCCTTGTTGGTGTTGGCAGGGGCCGGCTCCGGCAAGACGCGCGTCCTCACCGCCCGCATCGCCCGCATGATGGAGGACGGACTCCCGCCCTATCGGATCCTGGCCGTAACGTTCACGAACAAAGCTGCCGACGTGATGCGCCATCGGATCGCGGGCCTGGTCGGTCACGAGCCCGACGGCCTGTGGGCGGGCACGTTCCATTCCGTGTGCGCTCGAATACTCCGCATGGAGGCCGACCGCACCGACCGTACGCGAGGCTTCACCATTTACGACGAGAGCGATTCCCAGCGAGCGGTGAAGCGCGCCATGGAGGACGTGGACGTGGATCCACGTCGCTGGTCCGCGAAGGGCGTTCGAGCGCGAATCTCCGACGCGAAGAACGCGATGGTGCGGCCGGAGGAGTTCGCCGCGGCGGCGTTCGACCCTCTCTCGCGCGTGACCGGTACGGTGTACCCGGCCTACGAACGGCTGCTCGCCCGGTGCAACGCATACGATTTCGACGACCTGCTGCTGCGCGCCGTTCGCCTGCTCGAGGAGGATGACGAAGTGCGCGAGCATTACGGTGGCCGGTTCGCGCACGTGCTCGTGGACGAGTACCAGGACACCAACCACGCGCAGTACCGCCTCGTGCGCGCCTGGGCATCGGTCCACGGAAACGTCTGCGTGGTCGGTGACGACGACCAGTCGATCTACGGTTGGCGCGGTGCCGATCTTCGGAACATCCTGGATTTCGAGCGGGATTTCCCGGGCACGGCCGTCGTTCGGCTGGAGCAGAACTACCGCTCCACGGGTGCCATCCTGAACGTGGCCAACGCCGTGATAGCCCGAAACCGGGCACGAAAAGAGAAGCGGCTGCGCACCGAGCGGTCACATGGTGCGCGAGTCGTGGTTGCGGCTCTCCGGGATGAGCGTGCGGAGGCCTCCTGGACCGTCCGTCAGGTCGAGTCGCACCGGGATCGCTACACGTTGGGCGAGGTGGGCGTCCTCTACCGCACAAACGCCCAGTCGCGGGCGTACGAGGACGCGCTCCGCGGAGCGGGGATGCCGTACCGCGTCGTCGGCGGCATCCGGTTTTACGAGCGTCGGGAGGTCAAGGACGTCCTGGCCTACCTTCAACTGCTGGTGAATCCGGCGGATGACACCGCGTTCTTTCGGGCGATCGGGTGGCCCCGCCGCGGTGTCGGAGCGGTGACCCTCGAGCGAATGGAGGCGGCTCGGTCCCGGTCGGACGGCAGTCTCCTGGATGTCGCCGCCGCCGCCCGTGAAGTAAAAGGCCTGGCGGGAGGCGCCGCTCGCGCCCTCGCTCTGTTCGCGCGGGACATGGGCGCCCTGGCGGACCTGGTGCCGGTGGCCTCCTCTGCCGAGGTGGCCGAGGAGTGCTTGCGCACGTTCGGACTCCGAAGCGCTCTCGAGGCGGAAGAGGACGGCGAGGATCGGTTGGCCAACGTCGACGAGCTCGTCGCGGGCATGGTCGCGTTCGCCGCGGATCGCCGGGGCGTCGGGGAGGAGTCGGCGGGAAGCGATCTCGGCCTCTTCCTCCAGCACGTCTCTCTCCTCAGTGACGTCGACCGGTACGATCCAGAGGAGGGTGCGGTCTCTCTCATGACTCTCCACAACGCGAAGGGGATGGAGTTCCCTGTCGTGTTCATCGGGGGTGTCGAAGAGGGACTGCTGCCGCTCGGCCGCTCGGCGGAGACGATCGAGGAGCTCGAGGAGGAGCGTCGGCTGTTCTACGTGGGACTGACGAGAGCGATGGACCACCTGCACGTGACTCACGTCTCGCGCCGGTTCAGGGCGGGCACTTCCATGCCGTGCTTTCCATCCAGCTTCCTGGACGACTTGCCGGAGGAGGCGATCGATCGCCGGATGTCGGGGTTGCCCGGCTGGCCTCCCGGCGGCAGCCCGTTCGCGGCTCGCGGAACGAGGCTCGAGAGCCGGTCGGCCTCGGCCGGCTCGAGCGATCGGGACCGAAGCTTCGACTGGAGATACGATCCCGCGACGACGAGTGATGCCGGACCGGTTTACGACTACTCGGACAGCCAGGAGACCTTCGAGCTCGCCAGCGGCGCCCGGATCGTTCATCCAAGATTCGGGCCCGGCACCGTGCTCTCCGTGATGGGCGATGGGCGAACCGCGAAGGCCAGCATCGAGTTCGATCTCCAGGGTCCCAAGACGCTCCTCGTGGCGCACGCGGGTCTGCGTCCCGCCCGATAGGGCCCTGCCGGAATCAGCCCAACCGCTGACGCTTTCCGGAGTCGTCGGCGTCTTCCACGATCCGGCGGGAGCGCGTGGCGCGCACCCCTCGGAGCAGGGAGGCGGTGTTCAGGAAGGTGCTCTCAGCTTCCTCCTGCACGACCTCCAGGAACCCGTTGATTTCCGCGCTTCGGTCGCGTGCCGAGTCGATGATTGAATTGGCGGTTTCCGTGGCCTTGCGAACCGTCTGTCCGACTTCGTCCGCGTCGCTCCGGAAGGCGGCGCTTAGGTAGTTGATGTTCTCCGCGGCGTTCGTCATCGTCGGGCGCAGGTCCTGGACCAGCTGATGGAGTTCCTCGGAGCCCTTCAACCACAGGCGCAGCTGCTTGAAGGCCGGGATAGCGTACAGGACGAGCGCGATCACCGCGACGTACAGCACGATCGATAGAACCACGGCGACGGCCTGAAGGGTCTGGAGGTTCACCGCTACACTCTCGAGCCGAGGGTTTGGCGGACCGCGGCGGCGTCTCGTGGCGCGCCTGCGGCTTCGCCGAAGGTCGCGACAGCCGTAGCCTGTCGCTCATCTGAATCTAGGCCCGGCCGCCGGCAGTCTCAACCAATGGGCCGTTCGTTGCCGCCCCGCTCGCTCGTTCTCTAGGTTGCCCCATGAGTTACTTTCGAATCGAAGGCGGAGGCGAGTTGACCGGCGTGTTCACCCCGGCGGGAAACAAGAACGCCGCTCTGCCGATTCTCGCTGGCTGCCTGCTCACCGATGAGCCCGTTCGCCTGACCAACGTCCCGGACATCCGCGATGTCCGCACGATGACCGATCTCCTGGCCTCGCTCGGGGCCGAGGTCAGCTGGGAGGGGCCGAACGAGGTCGTCGTGCAGGCTGCCGATTGCACGGCCCGAAAGGTCGATGCCGACCTGGCTTCGCGCATACGGGCTTCGGTCCTCGTCGCCGGCCCCCTCCTCGCCAGGGGATCGGAGGTCGAGCTTCCGCCGCCGGGCGGCGACGTGATCGGACGACGTCGACTCGACACGCATTTCCTCGCCCTGAGCCGCCTCGGTGCCGAGATCGAGGTGAACGGCTCGTATTACTTGAGAGCGCCCGACCTCTCGGGCGCCGACATCTTCCTGGACGAACCGTCAGTGACCGGCACGGAGAACGCGGTCCTCGCCGCGGTGACGGCGAAGGGGACGACCCGGATCCGCAACGCCGCAGCCGAGCCCCACGTGCAGGATCTGTGTCGGTTCCTGAACGGTCTGGGCGCGAGGATCGAGGGCGTCGGCACCCACATCCTGGAGATCGAGGGCGTGGACCGGCTCACGGGTGGCAGCTACAGAATCGGGCCCGACCACGTCGAGGTCGGCAGCGTGATTGGCCTCGCGGCAGCAACAGGCTCGGCGGTGACGATCGCGGATGTCTGCCCGGAGGTCCAGGATACCCTCCGTCTAGGGTTCGCCCGGCTCGGACTGGACTGGGAGGAAGTAGATGGCGGGATCCACGTCCCGGCCGATCAGCAGATGGAGGTAGAGGCCGACTTCGGAGAGCAGATTCCCAAGATCGACGATGGGCCGTGGCCAGCCTTCCCCGCCGATCTGATCAGCATCGTCATCGTCGTCGCGACGCAGTGCAGGGGGACTGTGCTCGTGCACGAGAAGATGTTCGAGTCACGCATGTTCTTCGCCGACAAGCTCATCTCCATGGGTGGCCGGATCGTGCTCTGCGACCCGCATCGCGCCGTGATCGTCGGACCATCGCGCCTCCGCGGCGCCCGCCTGCAAAGCCCGGACATCCGGGCCGGGATGGCCCTGGTGATCGCCGCACTCGCGGCGGAAGGGGAGAGTGAGATCCACAACATTGAGCAGATCGAGCGCGGCTATGAGAGAGTCGATGAGAGGCTTCGCGCGCTCGGGGCCTTGATCGAGCGCGTGGCGGGATGACGACGGTTCGCGCCGCATCGGCGGCTCTCAGGGAGGAGAGTGAGCGACGCCACCCTGAGGAACCCTTCCCGCAATACCGACTGCGGAGTTGGGAGGCCGCCTTCCCGGGCGTGATCTGCGGCGTCACCGAA
>JAUVMT010000015.1 GCA_030600085.1 Gemmatimonadales bacterium
ATCGATGTTCTCGGCGGGCATGTTCTCGGCCTTCGCGTTGTCGATGGCCGTGCGCAGGCGGGGGTTGAAGTTGGGGTCGCCTCCGGCCTGGCGGGCGGCGACCGTGATCTCGCGGGCCAGCTTCGAGAACATCTTGCCGCGGGCCTGGTCGTTCCTGGCCTTCTGGCGCTTGATCTGCGCCCACTTGCTGTGTCCAGCCAAGCCGCTACTCCATCAAGCTTTCACGCACCCATCAGCGTGCAGCCAGCGCCGCCTCGCGCTCCCGCTCGACTTCGGCGACCACCTTCTCGGCCACGTGCGGAGGGACGGGCTCGTATCCCTGAAGCGTCCGGCTGTGCGTGCCCTTGCCCTGTGTGAGGGATGCGACGGCCGCCGCGTACTTGTGCAGCTCCGCGAGCGGAACGGTGGCACGCACGACTTGCCAATGGCCCTTCGAGTCCATCCCCAGGATCCGCCCTCGCCTCTGGTTCAGATCGCCGATCACCTCGCCCATGAAGTCCTCGGGAGTTCGAACCGCGACCTCCATGATCGGCTCCAACAGGACGGGGCTGGCGCTCCGAGCCACGTTCCTGAACGCGATCGAGCCCGCCACCTTGAACGCTTGCTCGGAGCTGTCGACCGAGTGGTACGAGCCGTCGTAGCACTCCGCGACGAAGTCGACCACGGGGTAGCCGGCGAGCACCCCTCTGGATGAGGCGGCCTGAATCCCCTTGTCGACGGCCGGGATGAACTTGTGGGGTATGACGCCGCCCTTGATCCGATTGACGAACTGGTAACCCTCGCCGCGCTCCACCGGTTTCAGCCGAATCCAGCAGTCCCCGAATTGGCCGCGGCCGCCGGTCTGCTTCTTGTGACGCCCCTGTCCTTCGGCCGTCTGCGTGAGCGTCTCCCGATAGGGGATCCGCGGGTCTTCCGTGTCCACCTCGACGTGATACTTCCGCCGGAGCTTCTCGAAGCAGACGTTCAGGTGCAGCTCGCCGCAGCCGCGCGCGATCGTCTGTCCCAACTCGGGCTCGTAGCCGGAACGGAAGGTCGGATCCTCTTCGTGCAGCTTGTTGAGGCCGGTTGCCAGCTTGTCCTCGTCCCCCCGGTGCCTGGGTGTTACCGCTATCGAGTTGTCCGTAGCGGGCCACTCGATTTCGGGCAGCGTCAGTCGCCTCCCATCGGCACAAAGCGTGTCCCCCGTGTGAGTGTCCTTCAGCTTGGCCACGACTCCGATATCGCCGGCGTGCAAACGCGGAGTCTCGTTTCGCTGTTCCCCGGCCGGCGTGGCGAGATGCGAGATCCGCTCCGGAGTGGTGTGCGCCGGGTTGTAGACGGCGGCGCCGTTGTCGACGGTGCCGCTGAAGACCCGAAAGTAGGAGAGCTCACCGACGTGCGGCTCCGACGTGGTCTTGAAGACGATCGCCGTGAACGGATCGCTGTCCACCCCGGCGAGCTCCACGGAGTCCCCGCTCCGGCCCTCGGCCAGGAACGGCCCCGCCTGCTCGGGCGAGGGCATCAACTCGACGAGCTTGTTCATGACGGCCCGAACCCCCCAGCCGGACTCCCCGGAGCCGCAGAACACCGGAAACAGCTCGCCCCGCCTCATCGCCGCGGCCATGACGTCGAGAACGCGCGTGCGATCCAGTTCCTCACCCTCGAGGTAAGCCTCCAAGAGCTCGTCGTCCGCGCTGGCGATCGTCTCGATCAGATCCTCGCGGTATCGGTCGACGGTGGCCTGAAGCTCTTCAGGGATCTCCGCATCGTCGTACTCGCCCTTGCTCGAGCCCGATCGATACATGTGGGCGCGGCCGGAGAAGAGGTTGACGATCCCCTTGAACTCCTCTCCAGAACCGATCGGCACCTCCACGGGGATCGCGCCGCCGGAGAGGTTCGCCTTGACCTGCTTGAAGACATCCTCGAACGAGGCGTTCTCCCGGCCCATCATGGAGATGAACACGAGCCGGGGGATCCCTCGCCCCTCGCAGACCTCCCATGCCTTCTCGGTCCCGATCTCGACGCCGTCCTGAGCGTTGATAACCACCAAGGCGCCGTCCACCACGCGCACGGCCGCCGTGACTTCGCCGAAGAAGTCCGTAAAGCCCGGAGTGTCAATGAGGTTCAGCTTGACGCCCTTCCAGGGCACGGGCGCGACGGCGAGGTTGATCGATATTCCGTGGTCGGTCTCTTCGGGGGTGAAATCGGTGAGCGCGTTGCCGCGTTCCACATGCCCGCGCCGGCGGGTCGCTCCGCCGATGTAGGCCATCGAGTCGACCAGGGTGGTCTTCCCGGCCCCACCGTGGCCCACCACGGCGATGTTGCGGATCAGAGAGGATTCATACTCGTGGGCGGACGGCACCATCTATTCCTCCTCCACTTCGTCGGGAGAGCTGTCGGGGGATGCAATTCTAGGCGGGTGGCGGGGGGGTCGAAAGGGTCAGCCGGACCCTCGATACCTCCGGCTCACGTCGTCCAGAAACTCGCGCTCCTTGGGCGTGAGCCCGTCGATCCCGCTCTCGCGGATCTTGTCGAGGATCCGGTCGACCTCGTCGAGCCGATCTCCCTCACGTCGACCGCGGCGCTTCGAGGCTCGTCGAGGCGGCTCTGCCGCTCCTCCCGGCGTCGTCTTGAGGCCCTTCCGCTGCCACCGCTTTCGAAGGCCTCCCAGACGCGCCGTGAGCCTGTCCCCGTGCCTCAGGTAGAGGAATCCGGTGACGAGGCCACCCAGGTGGGTCCAGTGAGCGACGCCGTCCCTCGCCCCGCCCAGGCTGGCGTAGAGAGAGAAGAAAGCTATGAAGCCCACGAAGTACTTGGCCTTCACCGGGAGGAGGAACCAGAGGTAAATCGGAGCATCCGGCCACTTGAGGGCGAACGCGAGCAGGAGTCCGAACACCGCTCCGGAGGCGCCGATCACCGTCGGCGTCCCGATGAGCTGAATGAGGAGCAACGAGAACAGGGCGCCGCCCATGCCGGCGATAAGGTAGTACCGAATGAAGTAGCGCTCTCCCCAGGCCCCCTCGAGCGGCGGGCCGAAGAAGAAAAGCACGAGCATATTCGCGAATAGGTGGAAGAAGCTCCCGTGCACGAACATGTAGGTAAAGGGCGACCAGGGGTGGATGAGAAGCCGGGCCGGAGAGAAGCCGAGCACGTCCACCGCCCAGGGAAGCGGTATCAAGCCGAGGGCGTTCACGACGATGAACACCGCGGTGTTCGCCAGGAGAAGGCGTTTGACCCATGGCGTCATCATCCGGGAGAGCGCGTTGCCTCCGGCACCCATCCGAAATCCGCCGGCCGCACCGCCGCCCCGCTCCCAGGCGCTCATTCACCCTCCATGGCGGCGATCGCGATTCGCTCGCACAGCTCCGGAAAAGAGATACCCACCGACGCCGCCGCTTTCGGCAGGAGGCTGGTAGAGGTCATCCCGGGGAGGCTGTTCGTCTCGAGGCAGTAAAAAACCCCGTCCGCTTCTCCCCAAACGAAGTCCACCCGACCGAACGATCCCTGGCGCAGGACCCGGTGGGCGGTCAGCGAGAAGCGCGCCAGCTGCTCGGCCTCCTCGGGCTCGAGACGCGCGGGTACCTCGTAGCTCGTCATCCCCGGCGTGTACTTGCACTCATAGTCGTAGATCTCGTGGCTCGGGGTAATCTCCAGAACCGGGAGAGTTTCGTCCAGCAGGATCCCCACCGTGAGCTCGCGTCCCGCTACGAAGCGCTCCACCAGCACATCGCGATCGTAGCTCGCGGCGAGCTCCATCGCGGTCGGCAGGTCGACGGCATCGTGTACGACCGTGAGGCCGATCGTCGAGCCGCCTCCGGAGGGCTTCACGACGACCGGAAGCCCCAACGAGTCGACGATCTCCTCGGGTGTACAATTCCCGGGCGTCCATGGGGCGGTGGGGACGCCGGCCGCCTGGAAGAGCTCTTTCGAGAGACGCTTGTCCATCGCCACCGCCGAGCCCAGCGAGCCGGTCCCGGTGTAGCGGATCCCGGCGAGGTCGAGCATCGCCTGCAGCTTGCCGTCCTCGGCCGGGCTTCCGTGCAGCGCCAGGAAGACGAAGTCCGCCTCACGAACGACGTCCGCCTCCGTGATGCGGAACAAAGCCAACTCGTCGAACGTCGTCCGCAGCAAGTCCATATCGGGAGGGTCGATGCCCACCTCGGCCGGGAAGAGGTCGGCTTCCCGATCGGCAGGCACGTAGCCGGTCGCCGTGTCGACCGTGTGAACGGTGTGGCCGCGCGACCGCAGTGCCCTGAGCACCTCTTTGCCCGATGAGAGCGAGACCTGCCGCTCCTCGCTCGTGCCTCCGGTGAAGAGCGCGATCCTCACGTCACCCTCACCCCTGCCACCGTCACCCACACCTTGCCACCGCCGCTTCCCACTACGGAATCAGATGGTGGATGACGTCGTAGCGCGTGAGAATCCCGCGCACCGATCCGTTCTCCGCCACGAGGATGGCCGGGTTCTGGCGGGTCAGCCGGCCCGTGATCTCCGAGAGTTCGGCGTCGGCATCGACGACGGGGAACGGTGCGTCCGCCACCTCCCGAATCTCGTTCGCCAGCTGGGCAGGATCCTCCATGACCGCCCCGAGCAGGGCCGACTCGGTGACCGATCCGACCGGCCGCCCCTCCTCCAGCACCGGGAGCTGAGAGACGCTGTGCTCTTCGATGAGGTCGAGGGCCTCGCGGACCGACGCCCCCGGCCCGACGGACACGAGGGGCGTGCCCTCCGCCTTGGATTCGAGCAGGTAGGCGGCCGTCACCCTCGCGGGACGGAACATCCGGTTCTCCGTCATCCACTCGTCGTTGTAGACCTTCGAGAGATAGCGCTCGCCGGTATCGCACAGGATGCACACCACGCAGGCCTTCGGATCGTCTGCCTCCTGCGCCACATCCACCGCGACCTTCACGACGAGGCCGGTCGAACCGCCGACGAACATCCCCTCCTCGCGGGTGACCCGGCGCGCCATGTGGAAGGCGTCTCGATCGCACACCTGCCGGAACTCGTCGATCAGATCGAAGTGCAGGGTAGACGGGATCTTGTCGTTGCCGATCCCCTCGACCATGTAGGGCGAGCCCGGCTCGACCTTTCGCGTGCGGTGGTAGGTCGTGAAGATCGAGCCGATCGGATCGCCGGCGATCACCCTGACCGCCGGATTCTGCTCCTTCAGGTACCGCGCCGCTCCGGAGATCGTGCCTCCGGTGCCCGGCGAGGTCACGAAGTGGGTGATGCGGCCCTCAGTCTGCTCCCAGATCTCCGGCCCGGTGGTGGCGTAATGCGCCTCCGGGTTTACCGGATTGTAGTACTGATTGGCGAGGATCGCGTTCGGCCGCTCCTCGGCGATGCGCTTGGCGAGGTTGTTGTAATAGTCCGGGTGGTCCGGAGTGACGGCTGAGGGCGTCACGATCACTTCGGCGCCGAACGCCTTCAGCAGCCGCACTTTTTCAAGGCTCATCTTGTCGGGGATCGTGAATATGCAGTGGTATCCCTTGACGGCCGCGGCCACCGCCAGCGCCACCCCGGTGTTCCCCGATGTGCCCTCTACGATCGTCCCGCCCGGCTGGAGAGCTCCCGATTCCTCGGCGGCCTCGATGATCGCGAGACCGATGCGGTCCTTCACGGAGCCCCCGGGGTTGAACATCTCGGCCTTCGCGTACACCGGCGTTCGCGCGCCGTCGGTCACCCGGCTCAGGCGGATGAGCGGCGTCTGGCCGACCGTCTGAAGGATGTTGTCGTACGGCGTACGGTGTATCTTCACGGCTCTCCGCTCCTTTCTGGCATCGGATACCTGACAGGAAGCGTCGCCCAGACGGGGACGGGCCGCTCTCCCTGCCGAGCCGGCTCATAACGTAGCTCGCGGGCACCCACCACGGCGGCGGAATCCAGGCTGCGGTGCCCGCTGGTCTTCTGAACGGCGACCGAGTCAACGGCGCCCGCGGTCGAGATTCGGATGCGGAGCACCGTCTCTCCACCGATCCGGCTCGCCCACGCATCCCGCGGATACTCGAACGGGAGCTGCTCGTTCAGCAGCGTCGGCATGTGGAACGCCGACCCCTGATCACCGACCGCGAGGCCGCCCAATACCGGCCTCATCGTCTCACTGCATCCCGCCAGAAGCGCCGCCAGCGCGCAGAGCCCGAGACCCCTGTTCCGCCCGCCGGTCATCCCTCTCGGGCCTCCCCGCCCGGCGTGGCGTGGTCTGGTTCTCCAGCCTCCGCGAGGCGTTTCAGCTCCGCCAGCGCGAGAAGCGCTTCGATCGGCGTGAGCCGGTCCGGTTCGAGCTCGGACAGCCTCGCCAACAGCTTCTCCGGGCGCGCCTCGACCTCTTCCTCGGGCTCGGCGAACAACGAGTACTGCTCGCGATCCAACAATCCGGCGAGCCTGCTGCCGGCGCCCGATGGGCCGCCCTCCAGCTCGTGCAGAACCCGCGTGGCCTCGTCCAACACCTCCCGCGGGAGGCCGGCGAGGCGAGCCACTTGGACGCCGTAGGACCGGTCGCTCCCTCCCGGCTCCAGGCGGCGGAGAAAGACGATCTCCTGGCCATGTTCCCGGACCGCCACGTTGGCCGGAACCACGCCGGCCAACAGATCGGCGAGCTCCACGAGCTCGTGATAGTGCGTGGCGAATATCGTCCGAGCTCCGATGCGGTCGTGTATGTAGGCGGTGACCGCCCAGGCAATCGAAACGCCGTCGTACGTCGACGTTCCGCGGCCGATTTCGTCCAGCAACACAAGGCTCCGCTCTGTAGCCGAGTTCAGGATCGTCGCCGTCTCGGTCATCTCGACCATGAAGGTGCTTTGGCCTCGACTCAGGCTGTCCGAGGCGCCGACCCGGGTGAAGACGCGGTCACAGAGCCCGATCCGCGCGCTATCGGCGGGCACGAAGGATCCGATCTGCGCCATCAGGACAATCAGGCCGACCTGGCGGAGCACGGTCGACTTGCCGGCCATGTTCGGCCCGGTGAGCACCATCACGAACCCCTCGCGGTCCAGTACGACATCGTTCGGAATGAACTCTTCGCGCGGCATCATCGTCTCGACGACCGGGTGCCGACCGCCGCGGATCTCGAGGCCGAACTCCTCGACGACTTCCGGGCGGCAGTAACCGCCTCGCGTCGCCGCCGAGGCGAGGGCGGTCAACACGTCCAGCTCCGCGACGCGCTGCGCGGCCGCCTGGATCGTCTCCACCCGTGCCGCGATCGCCTCCCGCACCTCGCGGTAGAGGCGCGACTCCAGCTCGCCGATCCTCACGTCCGCGTCGACGACCTTCTCTTCCCACTCCTTCAGCTCCGGCGTCACGAAGCGCTCTGAGCCGGTGAGGGTCTGCTTGCGCTGGTAGTCCTCTGGGACCCGATCCAGGTTCGGACGGGTGACCTCGAGGTAATATCCGAACACCTTGTTGTGGCCGATCTTCAGGGCCCGGATGCCCGTTCGCCGCCGTTCCCGCTCCTGCAACGAGGCGATCCATTCCACGGCCCCCGACCGCAGGCTTCGCAGTTCGTCCAACTCGGCCGAATACCCCGATCGGATGACGCCCCCATCGGCCAGGGCGGCCGGCGCATCGGGCGCGATCGCCCGTTCCACGAGATCCCGGAGGTCGTCGAGCACGTCCAGGCTCCCGCAGAGCTCCCCGATTCTCCCCTCTCGGCCGCTCCCCAGCTCGCTGATATGAGGCAGCTCCCCGAGTGACTGGCCGAAGCCAAGGAGCTCCCGGGGGGCCGCCCGGCCCGCAGCGACTCGCGTGGCCGAGCGCTCGAGGTCGCGGACCCTTCCGAGCCTCGCCCGCAGCGAGCCACGGAGCTCCGGGTCCTCGACCAGCGTCGCCAAGGCGTCCTGGCGCACGGCGATCCGAGCCGGGTCGAGCAGGGGACGGAGAAGCCAGCGGCGCAGCAAGCGCGCCCCCATGGCCGTTCGAGTCCGGTCGAGCACGCCCAGGAGAGTCGCCCCCCCATCGGTTCGGAGCGGCTCGACGAGCTCCAGGTTCCGACGCGTCATCTCGTCCAGATGCATCGCGCGGCCCGATCGCTCGACCTTCGGAAGGCGCAGGTGTCCCAGACCCGTGGGCCGCACCTCCTCGAGATAGGCGACGAGCGCTCCGGCTGCCGACACCAGGTGTCGGTCCACGGCCGGCGCCAGGCCGAAGCCCTCGCTGCTCGCCACGGAGAACCGCCGGCGAAGCGCCTCCTCTCCGAAATCGGGATCGAAACGCCAGCCCTCGCGGCGCGTCACGGTCCAGCCCCCTTCGGGGACCGCCTCTCTGTCGGAATCCACAAGCAGCTCGGCCGGCTCCAGGCGCGCGATCGCGTCCGGCAGCTCACAGGGGGAGCACTCCTGAAGATCGAATTCGCCGGTAGACAGATCCGCCACGGCGATCCCCAGAGGGTCCGTGCCCGCGACACAAACGACGAAGTTGTTGCGCCGCGCGTCCAGGAGGACATCCTCGATCGCCGTGCCGGGGGTGATGACCGCGATGACTTCGCGGCGCACCAGCCCATCTGCCTCGGCGACGTCTTCGACCTGATCGCACACGGCAACGCTCCTCCCGAGGCTCACGAGCTTCGGGAGGTATTCGTCGACGGCCTTCGCGGGAACGCCTGCCAGCGGCACATCGGCGCTGGCCCCGTTGTTCCGGCTGGTCAGCGTGATGCCCAGCAGTCGGCTGCCCTCCTCGGCATCCTCGAAGAACATCTCGTAGAAGTCTCCGACCCGGAAGAAGAGGATCGATTCGGGGTAGCGTGACTTGATGTCGAGGTATTGCTGGATCAGCGGCGTGTGGGCAGCGGTCCCGGGTCTCTGCGGGGGCACGGCCGTCTCGTTCCCGACTAGTCGGAGGCCGGGCCGGTCAGGACGACCACGGCCTCGAATCCGCCTCGGCGCACGCGCTCCGCATAGAGGGCAGCCGACGTGAGGTGCATGAACCGGCCGGTACGCACGCGGTGCAGACCGTCGTCGCCGCTCGTAACCACGTAGGTCTCGAAGCCCGCGCTCTCCAACCGGCGACGGCTCGTCTCGGCGCCGGAGGCTTCGCCGAACGCCCCGATCTGTACGGCGAATACGGCGCCGCCTTCCTCGCAAGCTCTCAATGCCTCCGAAACGGCCGGGCGGGTCACCGAATCCACGGGCTCCGCACGCCTCCACGCGGCGCACGCGGCCTCCAGCTCGCCGAGAGCCTCGTGAGCGTGGCCTGTCCATAGCCAGGATTCACCGATGCGCGGGTCAGTGGGATGGCTGGACCGCAGGCGCTCCAGGTCGGCTAGCGCCCTCTCGGGCTCGCCCCGAAGCAGCCTGAGCTGGGCGAGCCGAAGGAACGCCTCGGGCGCGTGCGCGGCATCGCCCTCGATCGCCACCCACACGTAATCCAGCTCGGCGGAATCCGGATCGGAGGCGAGGCGCGCCCTCAGCAGACGCGCCCGGGAGAGCTCGACGGGCTCCGGCGCCTGGCTCGCACCGTACCAGGCGCCCAGGGACGCCCGGGCCTCGTCCGTACGCCCCGAGTCCGCGAGCGCCTGCGCCCTGTCGAGCTCCGAGTTGCCCGAGCCCGCGGTCTGAGCACCGGCGTGGCCGGCGCCGAGTATCCACAAGGTGCTCGCCGCGAGGACGAGGGCGCCGGGCTTCACGCGGCCTGTCCGACTTCGAGGCGAAGAGACAGCAGAAGCTCCTCGAGCGCCGCGCGGTCGCCTATGCCCGACTTGGAGTGCCAGTCGGCGTCTCTCATTAGCTGCAGGGCTCGTTCGATCCCCTCCGCTTCCCATGCCCGCGCCTGTTGAGCGTAGATCCGCGCCTTCCACTTGAGGTAGGGCTTGCCGGCCTCGCTCAGCGCGCTGCCGAGCAGGCCCGCGCCGCCCTCGATGGCGATGCCGAGGCAGATGTGCTGGTCGATCATGGCCGCCAGCAGTCCGACGGCGCTCTCACGGCTGTCCGACAGCAAACCGGGTAGCGATGCGAGTGCGCCGTCGTATCGGCGCGCAGCGACCTGATCCAGCCACTCCCAGCGGTTTACCCGGCGTACGTTGGGCACCAGAAGGCGGACCGCGTCCAGCGATACGCGACCGCCCTCCGCGGCGTGCGAGAGCTTCTCCAACTCGCTCTCCAGCAGGCCGAGCTCGGGTCCGATCGCGTCGGCCACCGCTTGCGCGGCTCGCTCGGACAACTCGTATCCGTGGCGTCCTCTGGCCTGCTCCATCAGCCACCCGGGCAGCGCGTCCTCGCGAGGGACCCGCCACTCGAAGCTTCGGCACCGCTTGGCAAATCCCTTCATCGTCTTCTCGGCCTTCCCGGATGCGGGCCCGGCCGTGATCACGAAGGTGAGCTGACGCGGAAGAGCGTCGAGCACGGTTTCGACCACCTTGGCCGCCGCCGTGCCGAGCTCCTGAGCCTCCACAAGCAGAACCACGCGCCGATCACCCAGCATGGGTGGAGTGTGTAGCGCGGACGCGAGCGTCTCCGGATCCACGTCGTCCGCACGAAACCGGTCGAGGTTGAAGTCCCTGGTCGACGGGTCGAGGGCGTGCTCGACGATTCGGCGTGCGGCGGCATCGCGTTGCTGCGGCGCGTCGCCGAACAAGAAAAAAGCGCCTTCCACGTCGCCGCGGCTCAGCGCCTTCTGCAGTTGGTTATCCGGTGGCAGAGCCATCGGTGCTTCGGTCTGCGTTATGAGTGATGGGCGGTCGTAATCGTATCCGACGACCCGGGATTTCCGACGGACCGACTAGCGCGACGGATCGTTCTCCGCCGCAGACGACCCGGTCTGCACGAGGGGCTCGAAAAGCTCTTCGGATCCCGACCGACGCTCCCAGATCGTGGGGACGGCGCCCCCGACCCACATCCGCTCGTAGATCACCGGGGTCACGAACGGCCCGGGGCTGAACAGGGACGGAACCTCTGCGCTGGACGCCGGGACGGTCACCGCCACCGGCGCGAGCTCAATCTCGACCGGAATCCTGCTCGCGAACGGGAGCCACACGAGGGCAAGCAGCCCCACCGCTGCCATCGCGACCAGCGCGGCGCCGCCGCCGAGTCGCGACCCCAATACCGTGTGGTCGTCGATGTGGTAGAGGCGGTGCCGCAGGCGAGGGAGAAAATCGGGAGAGGCGTCGGGTCGCGGAAGCTGTCGGAACAGATCGATCCCCTGTCTGACCACGCGATGGTATCGCGCGCAGGTCGGACATTCTCGGAGGTGGGAGTCGAAATCCCGAAGTTGTTCGGGCGTCCGAAGACCATCCGAGTAGTCGGAGTAACCTTTGAGAAACTCCCCACAATCCATCACGAGCAACCCTCTCCCGGGCAACGGCACCCTCCGGACAGCCGTTCGCGCTTCCGACGCGAACCTGAAGGCCCGTCTACGCTTTGGGAACCGGCGATTTCTACTCGTTTGGGCAGGGGGGGTTCCCAACAAAAAAGGGCGGCCTCGAGGGCCGCCCTTCAATGCGGGTCGCGATGTCGTCGGCCGCCGCTCGCCTGCTACTCGAGCATGGGCGCGATGATCTGAGCGAACTTGTTCCTTGCGCGGTTGAGGCGGGATTTCACGGTCCCAAGCGTCACGCCCGTGATCTCCGAGATCTCCTCGTACGTCTTGCCCTCCATCTCACGCAGGACGAAGACGACGCGGTGATGCTCCGGCAGCTCCTCCACGGCCTTCTCCACCTGCGCCCGCAGATGCCGCTTCCGGAAGAGATCGTCAGGCGCGTACGACCGGTCCTCCCACTGCAGCGGCCGGTGATCGGCATCCCAGTTCTTCTTGATCGCCTGGAACAGGACCATCGGATTGCGCGACCGGTTCCTGAGCTCGTTCTTCGCCAGGTTGCTCGCGATCGTGTAGATCCACGTCGAAAACTTCTTCGTCGGATCGAAACGATGCAGATGCCGGTAGACCCGAACGAAAGTCTCCTGAACGAGATCCTCCGAGCGGTCCCGATCTCCGATCGTCCTGTAGATGAAGTTCAGGAGACGGTCGTGATAGCGCCCGACCAACTCCTGGAACGCGAACCGCCCTCCGTCGAGGTACTCGGCCACGAGCTCCGCGTCGTTGAGCTCCTTGAGCTCGAGCCGGGATCGCGGCTCTCCCTTTGCGTGTTGTACAGCCAGCGACTTCGGCATTCTGGTTGTACCCTCCCCGTCGCTCGCTCGGTCGCGACGATTCTCCGTCGCGGCTCCCTCTTTGGCGAGGTCTCCGTCGCGAGCAACAGCTGATTGATCTATCTCAGACATCGGCTCCAAACGCTTCCCCGTCCCGTCTCCACCTATAGGACGCACGAGAGTCGAGGTTTGTCACATCACCCATCCATCAGGTCAGTGAAGCAGCGCGCCCAGAGAAGGGAGCAGATCGTCTTGGAATCCGCGATCTCGCCCTCCTCGATGAGACGGAGCGCTTCCGCAACAGGCAGCGTCTCCGTCTCTATGAACTCGGTGCTCTCAGGGGCGGCTCGGCCCTCCGAAAGACCGGTCGCCGCATAGATGTCGATCTGCTCGTCCGTGAACCCCGGCGTCGTGTAGATCGACGTCAGCCTCTGCAGCTCCGTCGCCCGCAACCCCGCTTCCTCCTCCAACTCGCGCCGTGCGCAAACTTCCGGGGCTTCGCTCGTGTCGAGCTTTCCGGCCGGAACCTCCCAGACGTAGCCGTCGGCCGCATATCGGTACTGCCGCAACAGAACGACCGCGGCCCCGTCGCCGCTCGACCACTCTCCCGGCCTGTAAACAGGAAGGACGGCCACCGCGCCTGGATGGCGGATAATTTCCAGCTCGCCCACAGACCCATCCGGCAGGCGAACCCGGTCGCGGCGTACCTTAAAGAAACTGCCCCCATACACAACGCGGCTGTCAATCTGGCCGGTATAGGGGGACTTCAGCGTCGGCTCCTTGGTACTGCCCGATACGAATGAGGCCCGAACATAGCCGAAGGTTTCCCGAAAGTCAAGGCCTATCAACCGCTTTCGGCGTTTTCAACGCTCACATCCCCCACTTCTTCCAGCATCGGTCTCACCTCGGCGCTGGAGGCCACCGCAAGTAGCGTCATGGACTCGGAAGGGATTCGCGAGTTGGCCGCGTCGACGATCTCTTCAGGGGTAACGGCCTCCACCCGGTCCGCGTACGTTTCCCAGTAGTCTTCCGGCAATTCGTAAATCTGTTGGGTCGCCACCTTCCGCGTCACGAGGCTCGGCGTCTCGAATTGGCGCGGTAGAGACAGGGTGAGTGCGTTCTTCGCCAGGCGCAGCTCGCCATCGTCGGGCGGACGCTTCACCAGGCTTTGGATCTCGGCCAGTATCTCTCGGAACGCGCCGGCGGCGGCCGCGCTCTCCACCGCGGCGCTCACCACGAAAGGACCCGCACCGCGACGAAACCGGAACGAGCTGCGGGCCCCGTATGTCCAGCCTTTGTCTTCTCGCAAGTTCATGTTGATCCGCGAGTTGAACAGCCCGCCCAGGATCGCGTTCGCCAGGGTCGCCGGGAAGAAATCGGGCGCCGCGTACTCCATGCCGATGCGCCCGACCCGGATCTCCGCCTGAGCGCTATGCTCCCGATCCACGAGGATCAGCCCGCCAGCTGACGCGCTCGACGGCGACGGAAGCTCACTGCGGGCGCCGGCGCCGGTCCAGTCGTCGAACCGGAGCGCCACCGCGTCGCTGAACGCCCGGGCATCCAGCGCGCCGCAGGCGATCAACACGGCACCGTCGGGCACATACCGCTCCGCGTGGAACCCTGCAACTCCGGCGGCACCCAGGCTGGCCACCGTCTCCGGCTCCCCGCCAGCGGGACGGCCGTACGGGTGGTCTCCATAGATCGCCCGAATGAGCCGAAGATCGGCGAGCACCGCCGGCTCATCCAGATGGCGCTCGATCTCGTCCAGCCGCTCCTGACGAACCCGGGCGACCTCCTCCTCCTCGAACGCGGGCTCCCGGACCACGGCTCGAAGGTAATCCAGCGCTCCATCCGACACGTCGCTGAGGAAGTGCATCGAGAGGTTAGCCACATCGTAGCCGACGCTGGCTCCGAAGGCGGCGCCCAGCCGGTCCAGCCAGGCCGCCATCTCCAGCGCCGAGCGCCCCGCAGCACCCTCACTCAGCAACCGGCCCGTCAGCTCTGCCACGCCCCCCAGCTCGGGCTGCTCCGCCGCGGCGCCCGCCTCCAGGATGAGGCGCAGCGAGACCTCCGGAAGCTTCGGGTTCTCGGCGACCAACAGCTTCAGGCCGTTGTCCAGGCGGAAACGGTGGAAGAGCGGCAGTTCGAGGGGGCGGAGCTCCTCGGACAGAGGCGGACGGGTGCGATCCAACGCGCCAGCCGTGCTCACTCGGCCTCCTCGCCTTCGGCCTCTTTGCCCTCAGCCTCCTCGCCTTCGGTCGCGGGGACGACGTGAAGCGCCACGAGCCGAGTGTCGTCGAAGATCTCGCTCGCCAGTCCGGCGCACCCTTTCAGCGACACCTCCCGGTAGCGGGCGAAGGCGTCGTTCACGTAACCCGGCTCTCCTCTCAGCACAGCCGCGTGGGCGAAGGCATCGGCGCGCCCTCCGATGCCGTTCAGCTGCTGCACCAGCACCCGACGCGCCCGGTTTCTGGCTCCCTCCACCTCGTCCTCGCTCAACCCGTCACCGCGAAGCCCGGAGATGGATTCGAGCATCGCTTCCTCGAGGCTCCCTGCCGACACGCCGGGCCGGGCCGTCGCGACCACGAAGAACATGCCGGCGCACTCGGTGGGCCAGGTAAAGGCGTGCACTTCTCCCGCGATGCGCTTGTCATAGATCAGCTCGTGATGTAGGCGGGAGCTCTTGCCGTCCGACAGAAGATGGCTCAGGAGATCCGACGTCTCGAAATCGGGCTCGTTGAAGGAAGGCGCGTGGTACATCAGATAGACTCGCGGCACATGGACCTGGTCCTCGATCGTCCCGCGACGCCCGCCATCCAGAGCGGGCGGCGGGACCTCTACCGAGGCAGGTCGGGGACGGGGCGGAATCTCGCCAAAGTACCGGTCGATGCGACGAAGGGCGTCCTTCGCGTCGAAGTCGCCGGCCAGGACCAGAACCGCGTTGTTCGGGCCGTAGTAACTGTCGAAGAACTCGTGGACGTTCTCCAACGTCGCCGCGTCGAGATCCTCCATAAAGCCGATGGTCGGGTGCCGGTACGGATGGCCCTCGGGGTATGCCATGCGAAGCACCGTCTCGAACGCCAACCCGTAAGGCCGGTTCTCGTAGGCCTGTCGCCGCTCGTTCTTCACCACGTCCCGCTGGTTGTCCAGCTTCTCTTGCGTGATGCCGGGGGCGAAGAAGCCCATGCGGTCCGACTCGAGCCAGAGTGCGAGATCCAGGTGACTGGACGGCAGCGTCTCGTAGTAGTTGGTGCGATCGAACCAGGTCGACCCGTTCAGGGTTCCGCCGGCGTTCTGGATGAACTTGAAGTGCTCGCTCTCCGCGACGTGCTGCGACCCCTGGAAGAGCAGGTGCTCGAACAGATGGGCGAACCCCCTCCGGCCGGCCCGCTCGTCCTTGGAGCCGACGTGGTACATGAGATGGACCGCTACAATGGGAGCCGCCCGATCCTCGTGCAGGACGACCCTGAGACCGTTGTCCAGCACTCGCTCGTCGAAGTCGAAGCTGACCTCGCTCGCATCGCGCGACCGGGGAGGGGGCGACGATGAATGACTCAAGTCCGTGCGGCTTCCTTTCGTGCCTCGCTGACCGGATGAGGTTCGGCGGCCGGTGACGGCCGCCGAATGTAGTGAAGGTTGCGGAGGGACGTAAGCCGGGTTCTGTGACGGGGCGTTGCAGGACGCCCCGCGGAGGTCATCTGTCTCGGACAACCGGTTGCCCGGCGTCTCTAGCGGCCTACCCGGAGCTCGATCGCGGCGGGCCGCCGCTCGCTCCCTACTTGGCCTTGCTCCCGGTGGGGTTTGTCGTGCCGCCGCTGTCACCAGCGGCGCGGTGGGCTCTTACCCCACCTTTTCACCCTTGCCTGTGCGGCCGAGGCCGCCATCGGCGGTCTGCTCTCTGTGACACTTTCCGTCGCCTTGCGGCGCCCGGGCGTTACCCGGCACCGTGCCCTGCGGAGCCCGGACTTTCCTCGAACCGCACCTCGAGCCTCGCTCGAAGCCGGCCCGCGACCTCCCGTCCCTCCGCACTGAAGTCCTACAGCGGGCGGCAGGCGATGGTTTCACTGGCCCACGGATGAGGCCCAGGCGGACGCGTCCTCCAACGCCGTTACCAGACGCCGGGCCGACTGTCTCAAGCGGCGCGCGGAGCATAGTTTAGGTGTGAGGGTATCCGTTCTATCCCGGCTGGATCGGCGATCCGTTTCAGCGGGGTTGCGGACATTTTTGCTGTTCACGGCCGGCTCGCGGTCGCACCGCACGGAGCGGGCGATCTCGAGCGCGCCGGTCGGCGGTTCGAGGGAAGGCATGCGGATTGGGTGCGAGGGACCGGGCGCCGACGTGCGTCCGGCCCGTCACAGCGGCGGCATGAGACGCTCCGGCTGGTGGCTCGGGGCGGTCGTGACGCTGTCGCTCATCGGCTGCACCGACAGCCAGACGGCCTCGACTCAGCCGGGGGTCGGGCCGGCGCTTCTCGAGACCCTCTCCGCGGCCGCGGACACGGTCGAGATGGGAATGGTAATCGACCCTTCCATCGCCGTCCGCGTCGTCGCTACCACGGGTGATCCGGTTGAGGGCATCCCCGTTCGATTCCTGCTCGAGTCGGGCCCCGGCCGCGTCTTCCCAAGCCTCGCCGTCTCGGACGAAGAGGGAGTGGCAGAGGCGTTCTTCGAGGCGGACGGTGTCGCGGACGAGAGCCGCATCCGAGCGGACATCCCCAGTGCGAGCAATGTCGAGGCGGTCAACTTCGACGTGCTCACCGTGCCATCCGCCTTCGTTCAGCTGGCTTCGGAGGAGGGCAACGGGCAGGTAGCCGAGATCGAGTCTCAGCTCCCGCTGCCGTTCATCGTAAACGCCTCGGTGGGCGAGGGCATGCCGGTCTCCGGCATCCCGATCGCTTGGACCGTGGAGAGCGAGCTCGGCGGACTTCGCCTCAGCGCCGACACGACGTTCACGGACGACAAGGGCCGGGCAGAGACGCTCCTGACCCTCGGTCCGGAGACGGGCCAGGTGACGGTCGCCGCCTATGCCACGCGCACGACCGCCTCTGACACGATCCGCTTCACCGCGTCGGCGCGGGCGGTGCTGGAGACGGGAGTGATCGTGGACTTCGTGGATCCTCTGCCGCTGCAGGCGGGTGAGCAGGTGACGATGTTCGGCGCCGGCTTCAGCGCAGCGATCGAAGAGAACGAAGTTCGAGTCGAAGGGGTCGCCGCCGAGCTCGTGTCGGCGAGCCCGACCGAGATCTCGTTCGTGGTCCCGGCGTTCCAGGACCGCTGCCTCCCGGAGCGCGAGGTGGGAGTCCGCGCGCTCGTCCGCGGTGAGGCGAGCAACGGCCAGCTGATCCAGCTTCAGCCAGCCCAGGCCCCGGTGGATCTGGCGGTGGGCCAGGCGGCTCTCCTGCGGGGAGACGAGGCGCTGTGCGTCCAGCTTTCCCCGTCGTCCGAGCGGACCGACTTCATCTTCCACGTCCAGAGCGCCAGCCGTGCGCCCGAGGTGATCGCATCGATTCGTATGGGCTTGAGGGCGCCGGAGGAGAGCGAGCTGGGATCAGCGGACCTTCTCCAGGCAGAGATCGAGGCGATCGACCAAGTCGGCTTCTACGGCGAGGCCTTCGTCTCGGCGGCGGCGCTCGCGGAGCTGCTGCATCGGGACGCGCGTCCGATGCGGGTCGTCGAACCAGCCGTCCGCGCCGCAGTTCAGCCCGCCGTTCAGCCCGCCGATCTCGCGGTCGGCGACGTCCTCCCGGTCCGCTTCGCCGTGAACTCCGACCTGTCGGTTTCCTGCGAATCACCGGCCAAGGTCATCGACGGCGTCGTGCGAGCCGTCGGCGAGCGAACGGTGATCGTCGAGGACCCCCAGGCGCCGTCCGCCGGGTTCACGGATGCCGACTGGCGACTCATCGCCGATGAGTTCGACCTGAGCATCTATCCCACCGGCGCGACCTATTTCGGGGAGGCGGCGGATCTCGATGGCAACGACCGGATCACGCTGGTCTTCACGCCCGAGGTGAACAGCCTGACGCCGCCGGGAGGCGGCCGGATCAACGGCTTCTTTCTCCTCAGCGACCTCGCCGCGAGCGGCAGAGAGGGCGGAGCCGGGGTTCCGGGTGAAGGCGACGCCACCTGCCCGGCGAGCAACGAGGCCGAGATCCTCTACATCGGCGTGGCGGACCCGAATGGGGAGTTCGGGAGCCCGTTCACCAAGGCACAAGCGCTGAGGGCGGCTCGCCGGACGGCCGCGCACGAGCTTCAGCACCTGCTGGCCGCCGAGCAGCGCGTCGTCCTGGGTAGCCAGGACTTCGGATCGGTCGAGGAGAGCTGGCTCGACGAAGGGCTCTCCCACCTGGCCGAGGAGCTCGTCGGCCTGCGCCTGATGGAGCTTCCCCAGGGACAGAACATCACGTTCGACCTGATCGGGGGCGACCGCGACCGTCTCGATGTCTTCAACATCTACCTCATCCCGAACTTCTTCAGCCTTGGCCTCTACATGGCTGCTCCGGGGATCGCTCCGGTCCTCGCGCCCGTCGACCCGGGCGGACTCGGGAGCGAGCAGATGAGAGGCTTCGGGCTCTTCTTCCTGCGCTGGCTCCTGGACCACCACGG
>JAUVMT010000187.1 GCA_030600085.1 Gemmatimonadales bacterium
CGTCGTGAGCGGGACGCGGGACGTCGTCATCTATTTCTCAGACAGCCTGCTCGTTCGAGGCAACGTGATCGAGGGCGGCCGCTACGGCCTCCACTACATGTACAGCAACCACAACGTCTTCGAGAGGAACCGCTTCGACGGCAACGAGGTCGGCGCGTTTCTCATGTACTCGGCCGACGTCCAGCTGCGCGAGAACGTGTTCGCCAACTCGGCGGGCATGACCGGCATGGGTCTGGGGCTCAAGGATGCGGACGCGATCGAAGCCTCGGGAAACCTCATCGTCGGGAACGTGGTGGGGATCCACCTCGACAACTCGCCCCGCTCTGCGGACGTGACCAACCACTTCACCGGCAACCTCCTGCTCGCCAACCAGGCGGGCATCCGGCTCCTGCCTTCCGTTCGGCGCAACGCGTTCGAGGGGAATGACTTTCTGAACAACGGCACGCCCGTGGTGGTGGCGGGCGGCGCGGGCCCGGACCAGGCCGCTCGCAATCGCTGGTCGGGCAACCACTGGAGCGAGTACGCGGGCTTCGACCGGGACGGCGACGGCGCGGGCGACATCCCGTTCGTCCACGCACGGCTGGCCGACGACCTTCTGAGCCGGCATCCGGCGCTCGGGCTGTTCGCGCGCAGCCCCGCGCTCGGGGTGCTGGAGGTCGTGAGCAGATTCTTCCCGTTCTTGAAGCCCGAGCCGGTCGTGGTGGACGCCGCTCCTCGAATCGATGCCACTCTTCTCGCCGAGTGGGGGGAGGCGGCGGCGTCCCCGACGCGCTCGCGGCCCTCCCCGTGGAAGAGCGCTTCTTGGCTGCTCCTGGCCGCGGCGGGTGGCGGAGCGCTGTGGCGGGTCGCGAGGAGGAGACGCGCGTGATCGCCGCAGCGGGGCTCGGCAAGAGCTACGGCGATCAGCGGGTGCTCGGCGATCTCGACTTCCACATCGAGGCCGGGGAGCGCGTGGCGTTGCTGGGGCTCAACGGGGCGGGGAAGACCACCCTGTTCCGCTGTCTCCTGGCGCTGACCGACTTCGAGGGCGAGCTACGCGTGGCCGGGGATACGGTCACCCCCGGCCGCAAGGAAGTGCGCCGCAAGATCGGGTACGTCCCGCAGCAGGCTCCCCTGTACGACATGACGCTGACCGAGTTCGTCGCCTTCTTCTCGGCCCTGCGAGGCGTGGCGATGGATGGACCGGCCTCGACCCTCGCGGCGCTGGGGATGCCGCTCGAGGAGACGGGCGCAAAGGCTCTCAACGAGCTCTCGGGCGGCATGGTGCAGAAGGCCCTGCTCGGCCTCGCCCTCGGCAGCGGCTCCTCCGTCCTCCTCCTGGACGAGCCGACCGCGAACCTCGACCCGGGCGCCCGCCGGGATCTCTTCCGCCGGGTCAGGGAGATCGCGGCTGAGACCACCCTTCTCTTCGCCTCTCACCGGCTGGATGAGATCGAGCTGCTGGCGGATAGGGTGCTCGTCCTTCACGGTGGGGGCCTGGCGTTCGACGGCACGCTCGAGGAGCTGTGGCGGGCAACCGACGCAGCGCCGCGGCTCTGGCTCAGCGCGCCGGCGCACGAGGTGGAGCGCGTGGTGGCGGAGCTCAGGGAGTGTCCGGTCGTCTCGGACCTTCGAGCGAACGGAGCCGGTGTCGAGGTCGACGTCAGGGGTGATGCCAGCCTGGATGTCCTTCTGGAAGTGCGGCAGCGCGGCCTTCCGGTTACCGAGTTCCGCACCCGCCCACCCTCGCTGGAGCACGTCCTGGATCGGCTGGAAGGGCACGGGGACGCCTCGCCGGTCGACGGAGGTGGGGGATGACCGCCCGGCTGCTTGCCCAAGCCGGCGTACGGGAGTCCGTACGCGCCTACTGGTTCTGGCTCAACGCCGGCATCTTCGTCGCCGGAGGGCTCCTGCTGATGCTGTTCGGCCAGGTAGATGTGAGCCTTCTCGGCTACCGCAGCTACGGCCGTGCGTTGGCGGGTCTCATGCAGCTTGCGCTCTTCGTCGTCCCGCTGATGGCGCTGCTGTCGTCGGGAGCGGCGATCGCCGGCGCGCGGGAGACCGGAGCGCTCGACTACCTGCTGGCCCAGCCGGTGACTCGCGAGGAGGTCTTTGCCGGGAAGTGGCTGGGGGTGACCGCGGCCGTGGCCGCATCGCTGGTCGTCGGTTACGGTGCCACCGGCGCCGTAGCGGCCGTCAAGGGCGTCCCGGCGCTTCCGATCGCCATGCTGCTGCTGTTCACCGTCGTGCTCGCCGCGGCGTTTGTGTCGATCGGCCTTTGGGTTTCGGCGCTGGCTTCGACGCGGGGGCGGGCCACGAGCGTCGTGTTCACCCTCTGGCTGGCGTTTCTGGCGCTGGGCAGCCTCGGCCTGATGGCCGCGTTCGTCCGCTGGGGCCTCCCAGTGGGAGTGCTGCAGGTGTGGTCGCTCGTGAACCCGGTCGAGGCGTTTCGGCTGGCGATGATCGCTCTCCTGGAGGCCGATCCGGGTTTGCTGGGGCCTGCCGGCGCCGCGTTGCTCGGGGATCTGGGACGGGTCGGGCTCATCGCCGCCGCGAGTGGCAGCCTGGTGGCCTGGACGGCTCTCGCCTACTGGGCGGGGCGCCGGGCTTTCGCCTCGGCAACCTAGACTTCGCGCCGCCCGTACTTCAGAAGTTCTCCGACAGGTCCGTCCGGAGTTTCCCGACAGGCACCGCGACGCCTGGCTAAATAACTTGAGCGTGTGAAAACGCAGCGGCCGAGGGGGCACCGATGCTAGATATCAAGAAGATCGTCTACGCGACCGATTTTTCCCCGTGCTCGGAGAACGCGTTGCCGATCGCCGTCCGGTTGGCAGCCAGCCACGACGCCGAGCTCCACATGGTTCACGCGATCGTTCTGCACGCCGACGACCCGCACGATCCGGCTCATCACTTCCCCGAGCCCGATGAGCTCTACGAGCTCATGCGGAGCTCCGCCGAAGCACGCATGGCGACGACGGCCGAGAACGGCGGCATGCCGGACGTGAACATCGTCCGCGCGCAGGTTCGCGGCATATCGCCGGCGCCGGTCATCCTGGAGTACGCCGAAGAGCAGGGCGTCGACCTGATCGTCATGGGGACACATGGCCGTCGAGGCTTGCGCCATCTTCTCCTGGGTAGCGTGGCGGAGGAAGTCGTGCGGATGGCCGACTGCCCGGTCCTCACAGTCCGCGAAGATGCCGCGTCTGCAAGTGCCTTCGAGCGTATCCTCGTACCCATGGACTACTCAAGGCACTCCGAGCTCGCGCTCGGATACGCGAGGGAGATCGCCTCGAGCGAGGGAGCGAGCCTGCACCTGCTTCACGTTCTCGAGGTGGGCACCTACCCGGATTTCTACTTCCCGGTGCAGGCCTCCCAGATGTTCGACATGCCGGAGCTCAAGGAAAGGGCGTTGCAGCATCTCCGCGATCGGCTGGAGAAGGAAGGCCCGGAGGTCCGGGCAGAGCTCCACGTCGAGTTGGGCCACCCGGCCCAGAGCGTAGTGGAGTACGCGGAGCGCCTGGGGATCGATCTCATCGTGCTCGCCAGCCACGGCAGAACGGGCCTCGAGCGCGCGCTTCTGGGGAGCGTCGCCGAAGGTGTCGCGCGCCGGGCCCAGTGCCCCGTGCTGATCGTGAAGCCGCCCGAGGAGGGATCCTCGGGCTGAATCGTTTTGGCGCCCTTGCTCCAGGGTGCCTCCGGGGCCGTCGCGTTCGCCGTGCCGGTGGCGGGTCTCCTCGTCGCCCTCATCTCCGGTCCTCGCTTTGCTCGGCCTTGAGAGGTGGCGGCTCCGGCGGGCGTCCACTGAAGCCGGCTCGCCTCCGGAAGTCGCGACCGCCATCTTGCTGGCATCAAGGCGATTCTGACCGACGAAGAGGATAGAGCGATGAACTCGTTTGGGGCGCGGCGCGAGCTCGAGATCGGGGGCGGGAGCGCGACGATCTACGACATTGGAGCGCTGGAGCGTGGCGGCGTCGGCCGGTTGGACCTCCTGCCGTACTCGATACGCATCCTGCTGGAGAACCTCCTGCGGCAGGAAGACGGTCGCAGCGTGACGCCCGACGACATCGAGGCGGTGGCCACCTGGTCGGAGCGGGCCGCCGAGCCTTCGGAGCAGGAGATCGCCTTCATGCCTGCCCGCGTGCTTCTCCAGGACTTCACGGGCGTGCCCGCGATCGTGGATCTGGCGGCGATGCGGGACGCGATGGCGGAGCTTGGCGGCGATCCCGCCAAGATCAACCCGTTGCTTCCCTCCGAGCTGGTCATCGACCACTCCGTCCAAGTGGACTCCTTCGGGAGCCAGGCTTCTTTCTTCATCAACGCCGAGAAGGAGCTCGAACGGAACCGGGAGCGATATGCCTTTCTGAGGTGGGGGCAGACCGCGTTCGACAGCCTCAAGGTCGTGCCGCCGGACACGGGCATCGTCCACCAGGTGAACCTCGAGTATCTGGCGCGGGTGGTCCTGGACGCCGGCGGCATGGACCCGCGACTGGCCTCGGCCGAGGCTGGAAGCGGCGGCGGGAGCGGCGTGGGTGGCCGGCTTCTCTACCCCGACACGCTCGTGGGGACGGACAGCCACACGACGATGATCAACGGCCTGGGCGTTCTCGGATGGGGCGTCGGCGGGATCGAGGCGGAGGCGGCGATGCTGGGGCAGCCGCTGAGCCTCCTCGTACCTCGCGTGGTGGGCTTCAAGCTGCACGGGACGTTGACCGAGGGAGCGACGGCCACGGACCTCGTGCTCAGGGTCACCGAGATGCTGCGGGAGAAGGGGGTCGTCGGGAAATTCGTGGAGTTCTTTGGGCCCGGGATCTCCAGTCTCTCCCTGGCCGACCGGGCGACGCTCGGCAACATGTCGCCTGAATACGGAGCCACGTGCGCCATCTTTCCGATCGACGAGGAGACGCTGTCTTACCTCCGCTTCACGGCGCGTGCCGAGCGGGCCGAGATCGTGGAGGTTTACGCGAAGGAGCAGGGCCTGTTCCACACCGCCGAGAGCCCCGAGGCGGTGTACAGCGACACGCTCGAGCTGGACCTCGCCACGGTCGAGCCCA
>JAUVMT010000143.1 GCA_030600085.1 Gemmatimonadales bacterium
CGCGGGTCCGGAAGGGAAGATGGAGGCCTTCCGGTCGATCCTCGACGACGCCACAAGCGGCAACAACCAGTTCAGTTCGGACGACGCGATGCGGACCATCTGGGAGAACTTCGTCGAAACAGCCGAAACCTACAACGAGCCCGGCCGCTTCACGGCCATGACCGGCTTCGAGTGGACCTCCACCCCACGGGGGAACAATCTGCACCGCGTCGTCGTCTTCCGGAACGGGGTCGAGGTGACCAGCAGGACCCGGCCGTTCGGGACGTTCGACAGCGACGATCCCGAGGACCTCTGGAAGTATCTGGAGAACTACGAGGCCACCACTGGCGGCGATGCACTCGCCATCCCGCACAACGGCAACCTCAGCAACGGCCTGATGTTCGCCGAGACGGATCGCTCGGGCAACCCGCTCACGCGAGCGTACGCAGAGGCCCGGATGCGTTGGGAGCCGATCATCGAGGCGACGCAGATCAAGGGTGACAGTGAGGCGCACCCGCTCCTATCCACCGAAGATGAGTTCGCCGACTACGAGAACTGGGATGTCGCGAACATCGACGGGTCGGCACCGAAGGAAGAGTGGATGCTGCAGTACGAGTACGCGCGTTCGGCGCTCAAGCTGGGCCTCAGGCTGGGCTCGGAGCTCGGCGCCAACCCATACAAGTTCGGTCTGAGCGGCGCGTCCGACACGCACACCGCGCTCGCCACCACCCGCGAAGAGAACTACTTCGGCAAGTACCAGAAAACCGAACCGTCGCCCACCCGGCAGAACCACGAGGTCATTCCAGCCGACGACCCCTCTCTGAGGATCATGACGTCGCAGGAGGTGGCCTCCGGTCTCACCGCCGTGTGGGCCCGCGTGAACACGCGCGGGGCGATCTTCGACGCGATGGAGCGGAAGGAGGTCTACGCCACGACGGGCACCCGGATCAGGGTGCGCGTCTTCGCCGGATGGGACTTCGAGGCATCCGAGGTGTCGCGACCCGATTTCGTCGCCCAGGGCTACCGGCGCGGCGTGCCGATGGGCGGTGATCTGAGGAACGCCCCGGCCGATAGGGCGCCGCGCTTCATGATCCGGGCGCTGCGCGACCCGGACGGCGCCAACCTCGATCGTATCCAGATGATCAAGGGTTGGCTGGACGCGGACGGCGAGACGCACGAGCGCATCTACGACGTCGCCGTCTCGGACGGCCGCCAGGTCGGCGCCGACGGTCGAGCCCGAGATCCGGTGGGCAACACCGTAGACGTGGCCACCGCCACCTTCACCAACACGATCGGCGATGCGGTCATGGCGGCGCACTGGGTCGACCCGGACTTCGATCCCAACGAGAGCGCCTTCTACTACGCGCGCGTGCTCGAGATTCCGACACCACGTTGGACGACGTTCGACGCCGCGTTCTTCGGGATCGACCTCCCGGACAACGTGCCGGCCACGATCCAGGACCGCGCCTACACGTCGCCGATCTGGTACACGCCGTAGCCGATGCTCGGAATTCCGCTCGATCGCCAGGCGACCGATGAGTGGAGGACTTCCGAAGGATCCACTTCTGAATCGTTGGCCAAGATTCCCATGCGTATGTTGAAGCCCATGCGGCTTTTTATGGTCGCGTTTCCGGCGTTCTCGCTTGCCGCTCCCGCCGATGGATTCGCCCAGGATACGGGCGACGACGGGACTCCATGGCCTCTCGAGTTCGAGGACCAGGGCTACACCGTCGTCCTCTATCAGCCCCAGCCCGAGACGTTCGAGGGGAACCGGCTCACCGGGCGGATGGCTATCGAGGTTTTCTCCGAGGGTAGAGCAGAGTCCGATTTCGGCACCGCATGGTTCGACTCGCGAGTGGACACGGATCGCGAGGACCGCACGGCCGCGATTCGCGATATCGAGGTGGCGCGGACCTACTTCCCCGACGTCACGCCCGAACAGGCTGGAGCCTACGCTCGGATCCTGGAGGAATTTGCGGTCGGCCGGGGGATGGAGATCTCCCTGGATCAGCTGCTCACCAGCATCTCGCTGGCGGAGCGGCCGGACCTCTCGGTGGCGGATGTGAACAACGAGCCGCCCGAGGTGATCTACCGGGACCGGGCCGCGGTGCTGGTGACGATCGACGGGGACCCGATCCTCGAGCGCATCGACGGGACCGACCTAATGGCCGTGGTGAACACGGCCTTCGCCATCCTTCTGGATCTGGGCTCCGGCCGCCACTTCCTGTACGCGGGCCAGGACCTCTGGTACGAGAGCCCCGCCGTGACCGGCCCGTGGGAGTTTGCGGAGTCGGTGCCTCCTCACGTGTCGGACCTGATTCCCCCTCCCGACGCGGACGAGCGGGAGATGATGGCCACGGCCGAGATGCCCGACGAGCCCGGCCCGCCGCCCGAGATCGTGGTGGCCACCGTGCCGTCCGAGCTCATCGCCACCCTCGGAAGCGCCCAGTTCACGCCCATCACGGGCACCCAGCTCATGGTCGTGGGCAACACGGAGTCGGATCTCCTCTTCCATACCGCCGAGCAGCTGTACTACGTGCTGCTGTCGGGACGCTGGTTCCGGAGCGGGTCTCTGGAAGGACCGTGGGAGTATGTGCCGTCGGACAGCCTTCCCGAGACCTTCCAGGACATCCCGCCCGACTCGGAGATGGGTAGCATCCGCATCCACGTGGGCGGCACGGAGGAAGCGGGGGAAGCGATACTCGACGCGCATATCCCACAAACCGCGGCCATCGATCGCAACGACACATCGCTCGATGTCGAATACGACGGGGATCCGGTCTTCGAGCCGATCGAAGGAACGGATCTCTCTTGGGCGGTGAACACCGACGTTCAGGTCGTTGAGGCCGACGGGCGCTACTTCGCCGTCTCCGACGGCGTGTGGTATACGTCCGCGTCGCCGGACGGCCCCTGGTACGTGGCCACGGCCGTGCCCGAGGAGATCTACTACATCCCGCCCTCGAGTCCCATGCACAACGTGACCTACGTGCATGTCTACGACTCGACGCCAGAGGTAGTGTACGTGGGATTTACGCCCGGGTACACACACACAGTCGTGCACCACACAACGGTCGTCCACCATACGGGTTGGTGGTGGGGCCCGTGGTGGAGCACCCGCTTCATTCCGCGGACCTCGGCCTGGGGTTGGCACGTGCGCTGGAACCCGTGGACGGGGTGGGGCGTGGGCTTCACCTGGTCCAACGGCTGGTTCACCTTCGGAATCGGGCGGACGGCCTGGCGGCCCTGGTGCTGCTCCACCTGGTGGGGCCCCTCGGGATTCCACCGGGGGTTCCACGCGGGACGCCGGGCCGGTTTCCGCTCCGGCTTCTGGGCCGGATATGCGGCCGGCCGTCGAAGCAACCTGTACCGGAACCGGAACCCCGGCCGGCTCGCCCCGCGAGACGCGATCGAGCGCGGCCGGGGCGTGCCCGACGAGCGGCTCGCGGCGCGCCCCTCGACCCGGCCAAACAACGTGCTTGCCGATCGAGACGGCAACCTCTACCGCAGGGTCGACGGGAGAATGGAGGAGCGACGCGGCGGCGGCTGGGAGCGACCGTCCCCCGGCGAGCGTGCCACACGCACTGCGGATCGCACGGGGCAGATCGCTCGGCCCCCGGCGCGTGAGGCACCCCCGACGGGCCAGATACAGCGCCCCGCCACCGGACAGCAGCGGCCCCAGACCCGGGCACAGCCGACCCGCAACCGTCAGCAGGAGCTGAATGGGACGCTGCAGTCGAGGAATCGCGGAGCCGCGAGGACCCAGCAGTTCAACCGGTCCCGCACGGGCGGAGCGGCTCAGCCCGGCGGAGGACGAAGGCGGGGCGATTGAGAAGAGCTCTCAACTCCAAGTTCGGCATCGCTGCGCGTGGGCCCCCCGGCGCTGGACCACGTACGGCGCGGCGTTCTTCGGGATTCCTCTCCCTGACAACGTGCCGGCGACGATCCGGACCGGGCCTACACCTCGCCGATCTGGTACACGCCGTAGGGGACGCGACAGCCGTAACCGCATAGCTGCGGCCAGCTCGCTGACCGTCGCCTGGCTGGCGATCGCGTGGATGTCGTTGGGCCTGGCGACGGCGCCATCGGCCTTCGCCCAGCAGGAACCCGAGGAACCGGAACAGCCCGAGCGCGAGGTCAGTCCGCAGATCTGGGCCGACTACAACCCGTCAGTGTTCCTCACGCCGAAGCTCAACCTCTACGGAGACGTAGGCTACAGAACCGAGCTCCAGTCGAATGGTTATTGGCGGCTGCTCTTTCGCGCGAACGCAATGTACTCCCTCAGCAACAGCCTTCGGATTGGCGGGGGGCTGAACAACTTCCTCACCTTCAACGACGCTATCGACAACCGCTGGGAGCTTCGGCCCTGGCAGGGAGCGGATCTCGTATGGCCGCGGTGGCGTGTCCCACTAGACCATCGCCTGATGTTCGAGGAGCGGTTCGACTTCAACACGTCCACTTGGGAGGCGCGCATCTCCCTGCGGCTCAGGTACCGTCTCCGGGGCACCTTTCGGTGGGACGCGATACAGGAGGACAAATGGTGGCGGGCGCTCCTGAGCCTCGAGTTCTTCGCACCGCTCGCCGGCGAGCAGGGACAGTTTCGGGAGCAGGCTCGGCTCAGCGCCGGGATCGAGCGGAGCTTTCGTTGGACTCTGAGGCTTCGGTTGGAGGTCGCCTGGCAGAAGGAGGGTCAGGCGTTGTTCATCGGCCAGGGTGACGTGGACGACCTTTTCTTTCGCTTCCGGATCTACCAGAACTGGGGCCAGTGATGTGTCGAGGCCACAAGCGGTCAACGAGGCAGACACAAGGCCGGTCAGGCGGGGAGTAGCTCCGGTCTCAGATACCAGCTCAGCATCCAGCCATCCTCCTGCTCCGCCAGCGCAATGATCCCGGAGAACCGGACGTCGATCACCCGGTGCTCCGGATCGCCCGTGAGCAACAGCGAGGACAGCCGGCTCAAATGGGGGAGGTGCCCCACCATAAGAACCGCTTCCTCCGTTTCCCGCGCGGCCTCGACGGCGGTGCGAGGGTCATCGAGCGGACCGAGCCAATCCTGCTCGTGGATTCCATTCACCGGTTCGAGGGCTTCGGCGAAGATCTCGGCGGTCTGCCTCGCCCGCAGCTTCCCCGAATGCCAGATGGCATCTACCCGGATGCCGGCCGTGGCCGCTGCGCGGGCCACCCGCTCCGTCTCGTGGCGCCCCTCGGCGCTGATATGGCGGCGGGGATCCTCCTCCTTCGACTTGGCCTTCGCGTGCTGTGAGAGATAGAGCTCCATCGTTGGCTTCCTCAGCAGTCTCCCTGGTCTGTCGGCGGGCGAGCTCTGGTGGGAGAGCCCGTCGCTTGCCTCCCCTACTTCCCCCACCGGAACTTTGCTGACGTGCAGATCGTAGGCTGACGCTATGGCAGGCCGGTGCTGATGCGTGCCCACTCTTGCGAGCGTCGTCAAGATCTGCCCAGCGATGTCGATCATCGGCGACTGGAAACAGGAGGACTGCGGGCGCTTCTGAAAAAAAGTAAGCGGTAACCGTACACCAACATGGCCAAAACCCGACAGCATTCCTACACCACCACCGAGCACGACCTTAATCCGGCGCCGGAGACCAGCCACGCGGAAAGGTCGCGCACCTTGCTCCATCTCGGCAAAGTCGGAGTGCTATCGACACATTCCCAGAAACAAAAGGGCTTCCCCTTCGGCTCCGTCATGCCCTACTCGCTCGATGCCGCGGGCAGCCCACTGTTCCTTATTAGCAGCATGGCCATGCACACCCAGAACCTCGTGGGTGACCCGCGCGCCAGCTTGTTCGTGACCGTGCCCGAGGCCAAGGGCGATCCCCTGGGGGCCGCGCGTCTGACTGTGATCGGCAAGGCGAGCAAGGTTCCGAAGTCGGAGCTCAAGGGCGTGCGAGAAGCCTATCTGAGCCGGCACGAGAATGCGCGCTACTGGGTGGATTTCAAGGACTTCGCGTTCTACCGGATGGAAGTCGCGGACCTTTATTTCGTGGGCGGCTTCGGCGTGATGGGCTGGGTGGAGAAAGATGAGTTCGGCAAGGCTGACCCGGATCCGTTGGCCGAGGCCGCGTCGGGCATACTGGCGCACATGAACGCGGACCATGCCGAAGCGCTTGTCCTCATCGCGCGCAGCGTCAAGGGCATCGAGGCCGAGGAGGCCAAGATGACCGCGGTGGATCGTCTCGGTTTCCATGTCCGCCTCAAGACCCCGAAGCGCGTGCGCAGCGTCCGCATCGGCTTCCCGTTCCAAGTCCGCTCGTCTCAGGACTGCCGCAACGCCCTCGTCGACATGGTTAAGGAGGCCCGGAAAAAGGAGGGAATCGGCGCGGATTCGAGCGCTCGAGAGCGCTGACACGCGCCGGTCGTCAGCTTATCGTGTCAGGCCTGCGTTAGCGCACCGGGGACGGCCCGCCCCCCACGGGCGCAACAGACCCGGCCTACTCCTCACCCGGCA
>JAUVMT010000245.1 GCA_030600085.1 Gemmatimonadales bacterium
GCCAGCTGTTCTTTGACGGCGATCGGCACGCCCGTGCGCTCGAGCTCCGGCGAGAAGGTGACGCGGATTCTGGCATAGCCCGGTCGAACCAGCGCGTCGTACCGCTTCACCTCCGGCAGCGTCGCGAGGCGGCTCTCGAACGAACGCGCCAGCTCATCGGTTCGCTCCAGCTCGGCCCCACGCGGAAAGCGGATGTTGACGACGATGTAGGTATCCTGACCGAAGACAGAGGACCAGAGAAGGCCGCGGTCCACGTGCCGGTCGAAGAGCCAGAAGCTTCCGGCCAGGCAGGCGACGCTGATGAGACCCACGAGCACGGGGTGGTCGAGTGCCCGTGAGAGCAGGGCCCGGTAGGCCCGCACGTAGGCCGGTTCGAGCCCTGGTCGGTCGGCGCCTGCCGGACGTTGGGGGACCGTCGTCGCGGCCGCCGCCGTCCGCTGGCCGAACAGCCGCCCGGCGGTCATGGCCGGCACGAATGAGAAAGCCACGAAAAGGCTGGCGAGGATCGAGAATCCGACAGCATAGGCGAGGGGCAGATAGTAGATCCTGAGATCCCCCTGCAGGAGCAGAAAAGGCGCCAGCACGATCCCCGTGGTTCCGGTCGCCGCCAGAACGGGTAGGAGCACCTGCCGCGCTCCTTCGCGCGAGGCATCCACTCGGTCCTTCCCCTGGCCCATGTGGCGCTCGACGTTCTCCAGCACGACGATTCCGTTGTCCACGACGAGACCGAAGCCCCACGCGAGGCCGGCCAGGGTCAGCACGTTGAGAGAGAAGCCGCCCATGTAGAGGAGGTTCACGGCGATCAGCACGCTGAACCCGATCGTCGCGAACACGATCGCCACCGCCCGCGTCGAGCGCAGGAATGCCATGAGAACGATGAAGATGACCAGTGCGGACGCCATCGCCCGCAGCCGGAGGTCCGTCAGCTGCTCCCGGATCTCCTCGCTCTGATCCGAGTCGAGATCGAGCGTGATGCCGGGCGGCAGAGTCTCTTCGATCTTCCCGATCTCGGCCTTCACCGCCTCCGCCACCTCGACGGCGTTGGAGCGCGGTCCCCGAGTGATGACCAGCCAGATCGCCGGCCGTCCGTCGATACGGCTGTACTCGTAGGGATCGGCATGCCCATCTCGCACGCGCCCGAGATCGGAGAGCCGCACCGGCCCTTCCGGGCGGGTGGCGACGATGAGCCGGCCGAGCTCCCTCACGTCCGTCGGCCGGGACCGGATGGCCAGGGCGACACGCATGCCGTCCAGCTCGACGGAGCCCGGGGCCCGGAGCTCCGACGAACGGGCGACGAGCCTCTGGATCTCGCCCAGCGTGAGCCCCAACGCGCTCATGCGCTGAGGGTCCAGCTCGATCGACACCTCTCGCTCTTCGCCGCCGTACAGCCAGACCGCGTCGACGCCTTCCATCCCCAGGAGGCGAGGCCGGACCTCCTCGTTCGCGACCCTCGTGAGGAACCCCTCATCGTATGGGCCCGTCAGGCGGTAGGAGAGAAACGGGCGACCCTCATCGGCGAACTCATCGGGCACGTACGGCTCGACGACGGTGGTGGCGCCTTCCGGCAGCTCGTCACGAAGCGCGGACACACGCTCACTCAGCTCGAGGCGGGCGAACTCCATGCGGGTCTCTCGGCCGAATTCGACGTCTACCTCGGCCGTCGAGCCGGTACCGAACAGGTCGATTCGCGAGATCGACTTCACGGACCTCACTCCGCGAACCTGCCTTGTCTCCGCCTCGATCCGGGCCGTGACCAGCGCCTCGAGCGCCTCGGGAGAGGCGCCGGGCCACTCGGCCCGCACCCTCAGGCGTGGATAGGAGACGTCTGGCAGGAGCTCCAGCGGGATCAGGCGAAACGCGTACAGACCCAGAAGCAGCAGCGCGAGGTAGATCGCCGCCGTCGCGACGGGGCGCCGGATCGCCAGACCGATCATGGGATCGTGGTAGCCCCCGGCCGGAAGCCGGGGTCGGGCGCGACGTCGACCGCCGGGTCGCCCAGCTCTTCACCGCCCGCGGCGACGAGCGAATAGACTACCGGCACTACGATGAGCGTCAGGAAGGTCGCGGAGATGAGGCCGCCGATGACGACGACCGCGAGAGGAGAGCGGAGATCCGCGCCGGCGCCCCAGCCGAGGGCGAGCGGGAAAAGACCGAGCACCGTCGTCGCGGTCGTCATCACGATGGGCCTCAGGCGCAGCCGTCCCGCCTCGGCGATCGCTTCCCTCAACGGGAGTCCACCTCGTCGTCGCTGGTTGATGAAGTCGACCTTGACGATCGCGTCGTTCACGACGATCCCGATCAGAATGACCAGGCCGATGCCGCTCATCAGGTTAATGCCGCCTCCGGTGAGCCAGAGGGCGGGTACCGCGCCCACGGCCGCGAGCGGGACCGCCACCAGGACGACGACCGGCTGCAGAAGAGACTCGAACTGAGCGGCCAGGATGAGGTAGACCAGGAAGAGGGCAAGCCCGAAGGCAAAGAAGAGGGAGCGGAAGCTCGCGCGCATCTCCTCGTTCTCGCCCCCGACAGCCAGGGTGGTCCGAGGGGGCCGAGGCATCCCCTCGAGCCGCGCCTCGGCCCGATCGACCGCCTCGGTCAGCCCGGCACCCTCCACCTCCGCGAGCACCTGCACCGTTCGGCTCTGATCCTCGCGGAGGATCTCGACGGGACCATAGCCCTGGCGAACCCTCACCACCTCGCCGAGGGGCACGTCCTTCAGCCGCAAGGCCAGAACGTCGGAAAGCCGCTGCCTCGCCTCTTCCGGCAGTTGAACCCTTATCTCGAGCTTGTCGGAGAACTCCGTGAACGGCTCCGAGGTGGGCAGCCCACGCAAATAGGATTCGATGGTGCTCGCCACATCGTAGACGCTCAGGCCGTATCGGGCGGCGCGGTCCCTGTCGACCTCGATCTCCAGCTCCGGCTGGCCCAGCTGCATGCCGACGCGGACGTCCCGGAGTTGCGGCAGCCCCACGAGCCGAGCCTTGGTTGACTCGGCCACCGCGACAAGGTCGGCCAGCTCATCCCCCTGGATCCGCACGGCCAGGTCGGCTTCATCCAGGTCCAGCGTCCGGCCCAGGGCGGTCGAGCGTCCCGTCTCGACCGCCACGGCTGCCGGGTCGATGCCCGTTCGCGCGAGGCTAGATCGGAAGTCGGACACGACTTGTGCCGTGGACTCACCCGTCTTACGCAAGCGGACCTCGAGAACCGCGCTGTTCAGGCCGGCCAGCTCGTCCTCGGTGGGCTCGCCTCGCTGGGCGCGCCCGACCCGGGTAAACACGCCGTCGACCGCCTCCAGCTGGAGAAGCACACGCTCCAGCGCCGCGGCTGCCTCATCGGTGGCCTCGATCGGCGTACCCACGGGCAGGTCC
>JAUVMT010000130.1 GCA_030600085.1 Gemmatimonadales bacterium
CCGGCCTCGCCGCCTTGCCTCGAAGTGCAGGTGGGGTCCCGTCGATTGTCCCGTGCTCCCGGAGAGCGCTATCACCTCGAGCACCTCGACGGAGTCACCCTCGGACACGAACGTCCAGGCGTTGTGACCGTATAGCGTGGAGAGGTCGTCGCCGTGCTCGATTCGCACGTAGCGACCGTAGCTGCTGCTCACGCCGACATCCGCAACCACACCGCCGCCGCTCGCACGAACATACGTGCCAGCAGGCACCGCGATGTCTATCCCGGCATGAGCCGCCCCTGCGTCCGCTCTGTGAGAGCGCGTGATGTACCCACGTTGCGCGAGAGGCCACCGGAGTGAGCCTTCCGACGCCCCAGCCGCCTCGAACGCGCCGCCTGGGGCGTCGAGAGGTGGTAGCCAGATATCGCCCGCATCAGGGCCCGAACCGCTGCTACCCAGGGCCCTCTGGAGGCGACGGTAGTCTCCCTCCATCCTCTCGAGTCTCGACGCCAATTCCATCATCTGAGTCCGCTCGACCGAGAGCCGGGCCACCTCCTCGGACAGCTCCCGTGTCGTTGCGGATTCGCTCACTCTTTCCCAGGCTCCTCCCGCCAGCCACCCAACCGAGAGAAGAAGGGCCACCGCTGCCGAGGCAACGCCGACAACCGTGCCGGCCCGAAGCCGGTAGGAGTGCGACTCCGTGTCCTTCCCGGATAGAAAAACGACCGTCCAGGCGCGATCCCGCAGATTCCGCAAGGCGACCCGTCCCGTTCAGAGCTCGGACGCCGGCCGGCCCGTCATGAGGCCGAGCAGTCGATCAAAATCTTCCGCATCGTGGAACAGGACGCGAATCTCGCCCGCATCCCCCTCCTTGAGTCTCACGGTCACCTCGGTTCCGAGCGCCCGCTCCAGCACCTGCTGGGCTCGCCGAACATACGGGTCTTGGGCCGGATCCGAGCTCTTCTTCGGCCTCTCCTTGGCCGAAGGGGGCTCGCGGACCCGCTGCACCGTCCTCTCGGTTTGCCGGACTGAAAGTCCTCGCGAGACGATCTCCTCCGCCATGCGCTGCTGGGCGGACTCGCCTCGAAGGCCCAGAATAGCCCGGGCGTGTCCGGCGCTCAGCTGGCTACTGTGTACCATCTCCTGCACCGCCCCAGGCAGCGTGAGCAGCCGCATGGCGTTGGCGACCGTGGATCGGTCCTTTCCGACTCGCGCTGCTATCTTCTGCTGGGTGAGCCCGAACTCGTCCGCCAGCTGCTGGTAGCTGCGCGCCTCCTCGAGGGCCGACAGATCCTCTCTCTGCAGGTTCTCGACGAGTGCAACGAGCAGCATCTGCTCGTCGGTCAGGTCCCGCACGATAACCGGGGCGCTCTTCCACCCCAACAGCTTCAGCGCGCGCCAGCGACGCTCACCCGCCACGATCTCCCACCCTGCGTCCCGGCTGCGCACAACGAGAGGTTGAAGAAGCCCGTGCTCTCGAATCGAAGCCACCAGCTCACCGAGCGCCTCCTCCGAGAGCGAGCTCCTGGGCTGGTATGGGTTGGGGCTCAGGTCGTCGAGCGGGAGCTCGAACTCGGAGCCATCCAGATCATCCAGGTTCTCGCTCAGAAGGGCGCCGAGGCCTCTGCCGAGTCGGGTGTCGCTCTTAGCCAACCTTCCTCGTGGGTTCGTCGCGCTCGATCAGTTCGTTCGCCAAGCTCAGATAGCCGCGAGCGCCGGTTGAAAGTACGTCGTAAAGGGCGATCGGTTTACCGAAGCTTGGCGCTTCGGCCAGCCGGATGTTCCTGGGTATCATGGTGTCGAAGACCTTTCTGCCAAAATACTCCCTGGCTTCGGCCGCCACTTGCTTCGACAGGTTCAGGCGCGAGTCGTACATTGTGAGCAGCACACCCTCGATCTGTAACTCCTGATTGATGTTACGCTGCACCAGCCGCACAGTGTTCAGAAGCTGACTAAGCCCCTCGAGCGCGTAGAACTCGCACTGAATGGGTATGATGACCGAATCCGAGGCAGTCAGCGCGTTCAGGGTCAGCACGCCGAGGGAGGGCGGCGAATCCACGAGAACGTAGTCATATGACCCGCGAACGGGCTCCAGAGCCCTGCGTAGTCGGCGGTTGCGGTTCGGCCGCTCCATGAGCTCCAGCTCGGCGCCCGCCAGGTCTCTGCTGGCGGGAGCAACATCCAGATACGGAAAATGGATTTCGTGGTGGATCGCGTCGGCCAGCGGCTTCCCCTCGACGACGCACTCGTAGACCGAAGGCCTGCCGGCGTTCTTGCGAATCCCGAACCCGCTGGTCGCGTTACTCTGGGGATCGCAGTCCAGCACCAGGGTGCGTCGCTCCGCGATAGCGAGCGAGGCACCGAGGTTGATGGCCGTCGTGGTTTTCCCGACGCCGCCCTTCTGGTTGGCGATGGAGATGATCCGGCTCATGCGCTCCTCTGCGGGATCAACCGGCGGGCTCCAGCGCTTTCACAGCCCTTCGCCCGCAGCACGTCCTTGTTGAGGACGGATGTTCGGGACGTGGGCAATATAGAGCGCGGTCGGTAGCCGCGCCAAGCAGAGAGTGTTCCACGTGAAACACAGCGTTCCACGATTGTGGAAAACAGCCCATGTAACGTGGTTTCAGGCTCTTAACCAGACCATCCTTGTCATCCGCACCGCCGCGCGACGTCGAACGTCCCGCTGGATGCGTCCGCGCGTGGGGAGTGTTTCACGTGGAACATCTCCGCCTCGCAGCCAAAGCCGTCCTCCTCGTCGGGGCGTTCACCTCCTCGGTGCTTCGGTTTCGTCGATACCAACCCCCGTGCTCGAAAGCTCGCGCTTCCGTAGCTCCACGAGGAGGTTCTGCAAGTCAGCCGGCGAAATCCCGGGGATTCTCGCCGCTTGGCCTAGCGTCCGTGGCCGTATCCGCTCGAGCTTCTGCCGCGCCTCGAAAGACAGCGAACCCATCTCCAGATAGGGCGCCGCCGCGGGCAGCGACATGCTCTCGCGACGACGCAGCGATTCCACGCGGTCCCGCTCCCGGGCCAGGTAGCCCTCGTACTTCACCTCCATCTCGACGAGGGTAAGGACGTCGGGATCGAAGCCATTCGCTTCCAGTGGCCCGTCTGCGCCCACCAGGTCTGCGAGCCGAACCTGCGGACGTTTCAGCAGGACACGCAGCGGTTGCTTCTCCGAGAGCGGGGTCGTGCCGCGCGCCTGCAGGTGCCCGTTCACGGCCTTCGGCTCCAGGCTCGTCGTTCTCGCCCAGGTTCTCGCCCGCGCCAGTTCCTCCTGGAACCGACCCAAACGTGCCCGTTCGTCCTCGGTGAGCGTTCCGAGCCTCTGCGCAGTCGGGCCCAGGCGTTCGAGGCAGTTATCCTGCCGCAATCTGAGACGAAATTCGGCTCGAGAGGTGAAAAGACGGTACGGTTCATCCACTCCCTTGGTCACGAGATCATCGATCAGAACCCCCAGGTACGCCTCATCGCGGCCCGGTACCCAGGCTTCCCGCTCGAGCGCGGCCAGTCCGGCGTTGATGCCTGCGACGATCCCCTGCCCGGCCGCCTCTTCGTAACCCGTCGTTCCGTTGATCTGGCCTGCGAAGTAGAGCCCACGCAGGAGCTTGAGCTCCAGGGTGGGATCGAGTTGTTGCGGCGGGAAGAAGTCGTACTCTATGGCGTATCCGGGCTGCGTCATCCGGGCGTTCTCGAGGCCGGGTACCCGCGCCAGTAGCTCGCGCTGCACATCGGGTGGCATCGATGTGGAGAGTCCGTTCACGTACAGCTCGCTCGTCTCCAGCCCTTCGGGCTCGAGGAAGAGCTGGTGGCTCTCCGCGTCGGGGAACTTCTTCACTTTGTCCTCGATCGAGGGACAATATCGCGGTCCACGCGCGGCGATCGCCCCGCCGTACATGGCGGATTCGCTCAGATTGGCCTCCACGACCTCGCGGACCCCGGCGCCTGCCGAGCCTATCCAGCACGGCATTCGCGCGAGACCGCCCGTTCTCTCCCAATGGGAGAACCTCAGTGGCTCCCGCTCGCTCTCCTGTCGCGTGAGCTTCGTGAAATCCACCGTCCGGCCGTCGACCCTCGGAGGTGTTCCCGTCTTGAATCGCTCGGCCGACAGCCCGAGGTCCAGCAGCTGCTCGGCCAGCTCCACGGAAGGAGGATCCCCCGCACGGCCGGCCGCGATCGACCGACTCACACCCATCTTTATACTTCCTCGCAGGAACGTCCCGGCCGTCAGCACCACTCGCTCCGACCGAAACTCGCTTCCATCGGCGCAAGAGACACCGCTCACCCGGCCTCCTCGAAACAGGAGCGCCCCGACCATTCCCTGGTAGAGATCGAGCCGCTCGCTTTCCTCCAATAGTGTGCGAATCGCACGAGGATAAAGCCCGCGGTCGCACTGCGCTCGCGGGGCCCAGACGGCAGGCCCCTTGGACCGATTGAGCATTCTGACATGCAGGCTCGAGCGGTCGGTCGCCCGCCCCATCAGACCGCCCAGTGCATCCACCTCCCTCGCTACGGTCCCTTTCGCGATACCCCCGATGGCCGGGTTGCAGGACATCTGTGCCACCCGAGCGAGCACACTCGTGATGAGCAGTGTCTCTGCACCCAACCTGGCCGCCGCGTTCGCCGCCTCGCACCCCGCATGCCCGCCCCCCACAACGATCACGTCGTAGCTTGTCTCCATATGTCCCGGTATCCCTTACCAGTTGGTCAGCCGGACACCCATCCGATCCCCAACGCTCGTGAAGATGGCCGGTTGCCCCCGACAGCGCAGCGGCGCGGCTCGGCGCCGCTCGCATTACCTTGCACCTTACGAATGGGTCCCATGATCTCCAACGATGCCTTCGACCCTGCCTCGACCGGGGAGGCCCGCCGCAGCCTAGTGCTCCACGGCCGCGTTCAGGGCGTCGGATTCCGATATTGGACGCGGGAGATCGCGGTGGAGCTATCCCTGCGGGGAACCGTGCGGAACCTTCCCGATGGTTCAGTCGAGATCCACGTCGCGGGTCCTATCGCCGGAGTGCAGGCCTTCATCGAGAGGATTCGGACCGGCCCCCGGCACGCCCACATCGTCTCGGTAGAGAGTATTCCGTGCCGCGGGGGCCTGCCTGAGGGCTTCCGTATCGCTCTCTGAACCCGCTCGACTCGACCGGCACTTTCCGCAACATCCGGTGTATCGCTTTCGGCCCGCTTTCGACGGGTGGTGACCTTCCTTTGGGCTTTCGGAGGTGATGTCGTGATAGAGCTTCCCGATGTCGAACGAATGATCGAGGGTTTCGCCGGTTACGCGACCGGAAAGACCATTTCGGCCGTGCTCATCGATAACGCTGATCTGGATGTCGACCCGAAGGTCGCCAAAGAGAAGATCGAGTCGCACGCGATCGACGCCGTCGAGAGGCACGGGAAGAACATCGTCCTTCGTTTCCGCTCCGAGTACAGTCTCGTCTTCGACATGGGAGACGCCGGTCGCATCTACCTGGAGTCCCAGACGGTGCCGCCCGACGAGAGCAGCGGCATCCGGTTACAGTTCGCGGCGGGCCGTGAATTGAGGTTCGATGCGCCCGGCGCACGCGACACTGTGCGGCTCGTAGAGGGCACCGACCTCGCCGCCCTCGGCGGGCCTGAGGGCCTCGGTATAGACCCGTTGAGCGACGACCTGACCGTCGAGACGTTCGTCGAGCTCGCCGTCACGCATCCGCGCAGCTCCCTCAAGGGATTTCTGATGAATCCGGCCGCGATCGCCGGCATCGGCAACGAGTACGCGGACGAGATCTGCTTCCAAGCCGGCTATCGGCCGGATCTGAAGGTCGGCCGGATGAACGAGCGCCAGCTGGAGCGTGTTCACCTCTACCTCCGGCGCGTCCTTCGGCGAGCGACCCTCCACTGGCAGGCGGCGCACGCCGATCCCGGCTGGTTGATCAACCACCGTGGGAACGGAGCGGCCTGTCCCCGCTGCAGCACAGAGCTCACCACCATCAAGCTGAAGGGCCTAAAGACTTTCGTCTGCGTGCGCTGCCAGCGCGCGGCCTAGGTCGGGGCGAGCGCCCTGACGCGAAGGATATCCCAGCAAGCCTCCGGTCGCTTTGTACCACCGTAAAGCGGCCGCGCCAGGCTGGGATTGTCGCCGTAAAAAGTGGCCCCGAGGACCATCGCGAGCCGACTCACTTTCCGACGCAGAACCCCGAGAAGAGTGCGTCCAGAATGTCTTCCGTGTCGACGCCGCCCAAGAGCTCCTCAAGCGCATGGCGAGCGTCCTGCAAATGGGTTTCGGCGATCTCGGGCGGATGTCCCCTATCTCGTGTAGTCATAAAGGCTTCCACATCCTGGAGCGCCTGCCTTAGAGCCCTCGACTGCCGCCGGCGCGTGACCAGCGGCATCTCCCCGGAATCGCGAAGCCCTGCGTAGGCGGCCTCCAGCATTCGGCGTCGCAACTGCTCGAGGCCTCGGCCCTCGACCGCCGAGGTCTCCACCTCGCTGCCTCTCTCGCCTCGCGCGTTCGCAGACGCCCGTGAGCCCGCCGACGTTACATTCGCCTTGGTCCGCACCGTGATCAGAACGGGTCCGGAATCCTCCGCCTGGCCCGTCTTTTCACCCCCAGACCACTTCTCCAGGAACTCTCGCTCCTCCGCTCCGAGGGGCCGTCCCGCCTCCGCGCAGAACAAGACGAGGTCGGCCTTCTGCAGATAGCTCTCTGCGACCTCGATGCCGAGACCCTCCAACCTTCCCGGGCGGCGTCTTATCCCAGCCGTGTCCACGAGCCGAAACGGATAGCCCTCGACACTGAGGATCGCCTCGATCGCGTCCCTCGTCGTTCCCGGAAGTTCCGTCACAATCGCTCGCTCTTCGCC
>JAUVMT010000265.1 GCA_030600085.1 Gemmatimonadales bacterium
GGATCGGCCTGGACGACATCACTGTGGTGAAGAAGCAGGACCGCCGGCTCGTTCCCGCCATCCAGGCGAGCCCAAATGTTGCCGCGACCGGGCGCCGATTCGGCCGTCTCGTACGGAATCCCTTCCATCTCGAGGAGGCGCGCGAAGAACTTCACGGCTCGAGACTCGTTGCCCGGTGGGTTCGTCGTGTCGACGCGCAGATACTCCTGCAGAAGCTCCACGGACTTATCCGCGAGGGCGTCGTCGACCGCAGGAGTCTGGGCCGAGGCGGAGGGAATCGTGAGGGCGATCGTAACGGCGGTCGTGGCCGCGCTCCAGGAAAGTCTCATCGGTCCCTTCGGGTGGTTTTGCGTGGGCGTGGATCCGAGGCATGCCTACGGAGGCCGGCTCTGCATTCTTCACGCGCCAGGCCTTTTGTGCCAGCGACACGGGGGGTGATGGGCGTCCACACGACGAAACGCGTCTCGATCTTGCAACGCAGGATCCCGGTTTGATGTTGGATCTCGGGGTCGGGCCGCATCGATAACAGGCAGGATGCCGCGATTGCGGTTGGCAGGGGCCAGGGGCGAGATCTGAACTTTCTACCTGTGTCTGCACAAATCGCCAGTCGAGCGGCGGTTTGCGTGCTAAGGAGAGCCGGCCATGAGACGGAGCGAGCGTGTCCAGCGAGTGGCGATGGTGCTTGTAGCCTGCGTGTTTTTCCTGGGGCTAGAGCTCCTTCTGGCTCAGGAGCCCGCGGAGAACGAAGGCCAGTCCTCGGCTGCGCTCGGAGCCGTTGCCGTGCAGGCGTCGGAGGAGGCGCCCGATCCCGCCCTCGAGCGGCCAGCGGCGCCCGAAGTCCGGGAGACCTACCATCTCACGCCGTCCCAGGAACGGCTGCTCAGGGCCGTACTCGACGACTTTCAGATGGCAGACGTCAGGTCGATCGGCATCGTGCTGGCGCAAACGGCCTCGTTCGAAGCGGTCCAGCCCCGCTGGGACGAGCTCGTGAGGCAGAGCCGGCCGCATGCCGCAAGCCTGCCCCTTCTCGTTCGCGCCGTATTGCGCGAGGCCTTTCATGAAGCCAACAGAGAGGCTCACGTCTATATAGAGAAGGTATTGTTTTACAACGATATGACAGAGTCGGTACGGCGGGAGATCGAGCGGATCGAAGGCGAGCGATCCCTCTCTCCCGAGGGTGAGGGCGAGTGGGACTCCTACCACAAGAACCTCCACGGTTGGCTGGCCTCGATCGGAGATGACGCGCAGCTGGCCAACGAGGATCTCCAGAAGGCGCTCGAGAGGCGGGAGCAAACGCTCGAGTCGCTGTCAAGCGCCTCCATCGCGCTGCACGACGCCGGGATGGCCATCATCAGGTAGGGGCGCCTCCGCGGCGGGGCCCCCAAGTAGGTCCGGCGGTAGCGGGGGAGTTTCCCGAACGCGCCGGTGTCCATAACGTCACGCGGCATGATCGACGTGACGTTGCTCCAGATCGAGGCTTCCGGCGGCCTGTCGGAGACTCTCTCTTCGAGCCCTCTGCTCGCGCTCGTTACGCTATTCGGGGCCGGACTGGTGACGAGCCTCACGCCCTGCGTGTATCCGATGATTCCGATCACCGCCTCGGTGATCGCCGGAACCGCCGAGCAGGGGCAGAGCCGGGCCCGGACGGTCGGTCTCACGCTCACGTACGCGGCCGGTCTGGCGTTGCTGTATGCCTTTCTCGGGCTCCTGGCGGGCCTCACCGGCACACTGTTCGGGACCGTGAGCGCCAGCCCGTGGGCGCGCCTCGCGATCGGCAACCTGCTGCTCATCTTCGCGCTCGCCATGCTCGATGTGATTCCGGTGCGCGTGCCGCGACGTCTGATGGACTGGGCGGGACGGCGCGGTGGTGGCGGGACCTACGGCGCCGTGTTCGCGCTGGGCGCGACCTCGGGAATCGTCGCGGCGCCGTGCGGAGCGCCGGCGTTCGCCGTGGTGCTCACCTGGGTGGCGGCGACCCGGGCAGGGGCGATGGGGTTCCTCTACCTGTTCGTCTTCTCCCTGGGCATGACCGCCCTGCTCGTCGCGGTAGGGCTATTCTCGGGCGCTCTCTCGCGCCTGCCTCGCTCGGGAACCTGGATGCTGTGGATCAAGCGTTTGGCGGCGGTGATCATGCTGGGCGTGGCTCAGTATTACTTCGTCATGGCGGGGTACAATCTATGAGTGGTTGGATCGGAGGAGCCGGGTGGCCCGGTGCGCCGCTGCTCGCGTTGGCCCTCCTTCCGCTGGCGCTGCTCGTTCCGGCGAATCTTTGCGCCCAGGGCGAGTTCGAGGTGAGTCTTCCGGTCGGATCCGAGGCCCCAGCGGCTGCCTTACAGGATCTGGACGGAGATCCTGTTCAGCTCCTGGACTACATGGGCGAACGGCCGACGCTGATCGAGTTCTGGGCGATGTGGTGTGAGAACTGCAAGGCGCTTCAGCCGCAGCTGGACAGCATTCAGGCGACCTACGGGGACCGGCTGAACGTGGTCGCGGTGGCCGTCGCCGTCGCCCAGTCCCTGCGGCGCGTGCGACGCCACGTCGAGGAGCACGATCCGGGTTATCCCTATCTGTGGGACGATCGGGGAGCCGCCGTCCGGGCCTACGAGGTCCCCACCACCTCGGTCGTGGTCATCGTCGGAGCGGATGGGCGGGTCGCCTACACGGGGGTGGGTCCCCAGCAGGATCTGATGGCTGCGGTGGAGGCCGTTCTGGATCCCTGAGTCCTACATGGTCTCCTCGTCGGGGACCGGGGCGATCCGATCGATGATCGCCTGGAGCTCCTCGTAAGCGGTCGGATCTACCTCCCGGAAGCGCGGAACCACCTCGCCGATACGCCCGTCGGGGTCCACCACGACCAGCGACCGGCCGCCCGGCATTCCGTTTTCCCGCGGAGTCCCCCCGAAGGCCGCGTAGGCCGCGCCCTCCGGGTCGCTGGCGAACAGGAAGGGGAAGTCATCGTCCTTTGCCCAGGACCGAAGCTCTTCGGGCGCGTCCGGTGAGATGGCGATGAGGACGATGTCGCGTCCCCCGTGGA
>JAUVMT010000105.1 GCA_030600085.1 Gemmatimonadales bacterium
GCTCAGCCGGCATCTGCCCACGCTCGAGGAGAGGGAACGGGTCTTCGGGCGTGCCTTCCGCCAGCGGGAGGCGTTCGAGGCGCTGGAGGAGCTGGGCGGAGCCTCCACCCTCGTGGAGCTGGAAGGCCAGGGCTTCAGCCGCTCGGTTCTGGGAGGCCTCGTAGAGCGTGGCTTGGCCGACCTGACGGAGGAGCGCGTGGAGCGCGATCCCTTCCGGAATCTGGAATCCTCGCCCGAACCGACACATCAGCCGACCCTCGAGCAGGCTCGCGTCATCGAACTCCTGACCGGCATGCTCGAGCGATCGGCACCCGGGTCGGCGCTTCTGAGAGGCGTTACCGGCTCCGGCAAGACGCTCGTGTACGTGCGGCTGATCGAGAGAGCGCTCGAGAGCGGACGGGGCGCGATCCTCCTCGTGCCAGAGATCTCTCTCACCCCCCAGACCGTTCAGCGCTTCCGTGCTGCCTTCGGCGACGCCGTCGCCGTGTTGCATTCCGGGCTGTCGGCCGGAGAGCGCCTCGACGCGTGGCAGGCCTTGCGGGAAGGACGCAAGCGCATCGCGATCGGCGCGCGGTCCGCGGTCTTCGCGCCCATTCGCGATCTCGGGGTGATCATCCTCGACGAGGAACACGAGGGTAGCTACAAGCAATCGGAGACGCCCCGCTATCACGCGAGGGCCGTGGCCGCCGTCCGATGCCAGCGGGAGGCCGCGCTCTGCCTACTGGGGTCTGCCACGCCCTCCCTGGAGAGCTGGCGTAACGCGCACTCGGGGCGATACACCCTTCTCGAGCTTCCAAACCGGGTCACCGACCACCCGCTCCCCGATGTCCAGCTGATCGATATTCGAGCCGGCCAGTCGCCGCGGTCGAACGGCGGAGCAGCGACGCCCGCTCCCGTAGGGCCGGCGCTGTCGGGCCCGCTGCGCGAGGCGATCGAAGCGCGGCTCGACAAGGGCGAGCAGTGCATCGTGCTTCTGAACCGCCGCGGTTTCGCCACTTTCGTTCAGTGCGAAAACTGCGGAAAGGTCTGGAGCTGCGAGCACTGCAACGTCTCGCTCACCTACCATCGCCGGCAACAGAGGATCATCTGCCACCACTGCGGCTTCCGGGAGCAGCCGCCGGTTCACTGCGATGAGTGCGAGGCCCGCATCTCCTACTCGGGAATCGGCACGGAGCAGGTGGAGCAGCGGCTCGGCGAGACCTTCCCGGCCGCCAGGATCGCGCGGATGGATCTGGATACGACGGCCACCAAGTGGTCGCACTTCCGGATCCTCGAGCGAATGCGTCAGCGAGAGGTGGACATTCTCCTCGGAACCCAGATGATCGCGAAGGGACTCGATTTCCCGGAGGTCACTCTGGTAGGGGTCATCAACGCGGACGTCGGCCTCAATCTGCCGGATTTCCGCGCGAGCGAGCGCACGTTCCAGCTTCTCTCGCAGGTGGCGGGAAGAGCCGGACGGGGCGCCGAGCCCGGCGAAGTCCTCGTCCAAACGTCACGGCCGGACCACTTCGCCCTCCGGGCAGCCGTCGAGCACGACTACGTGGGCTTCGCCGAGCGCGAGCTGGATGACCGCCTCGAGCCCGGCTACCCGCCGCACCGCCGGCTGGCGAACGTCGTCGTCTCCGGAAGATCGGAGACTCGGGTGACTGACCTGGCCGGGCAGCTGGCCGACTGGACGAGGGGTCTGATCCGGTCGCGCTCTCTCGACGGCGTCGAGGTGTTGGGCCCGGCCCCCTGCCCCATCGACCGGCTCAGGGGCCGCTGGAGGTGGCACTTCCTGCTCAAGTCTGACGGGCCGCGGCGGCTGGGATCCGTCTTGCGCTACCTGGCCGTCCACCACGGGCAGCCTTCGGGCGATCTGCGGATCGAGATCGACCGTGACCCGGAGTCACTGTTGTAGGGAGACGCCCAAGCCCGGTTCGTCGCCGAGGACGATCCGGGCCCCCTCCAGGTGCGGCCCTGCGAACGGGTCGGACCTCAGCAGCGCAGCTCCGTCCAGATCCGCGTAGTCCGCCAGCGGCGAGAGGTGGGCCGCCGGAGCGATTCCGAGGCTGCTCTCGATCATGCAGCCGAGCATGACCTTCAATCCGCAGGCGCGCGCCGTGTGGATCATCCGAAGGGCCTCCCTCGGACCGCCGCATTTCGCCAGCTTGATGTTTATGCCGTGAGCGAGGCCCACGAGACTCGGGATGTCCGAGGAGACGATGCTCGACTCGTCGAGGATGATCGGCAGGGGCGAACCTTCGAACACCTTTCGGAGCCCCTCTCGATCAGTCGGGGGCAGCGGCTGCTCGACGAACTCAACGCCGTAATCCGCCAGGAGAGGGAGCCGAGCCAGCGCCTCTTCGGCGCTCCAGGCCGCGTTCGCGTCCACCCGCAGAATCGCCTCTGGCGCTTCGCTACGCACGATCTCGAGGGTCTCCTCGTCTCGGTCCGTGCCCACCTTGATCTTTAGGATCGGGTACTCGCGTGCGCGGCGGACCTTCTCGGCCACGACCCCGGGTTCATCGATCCCGATCGTGAACGAGCTGAGCGGAGCTTCCGTGGGCTCGAGGCCCCAGAGCATCCAGAGCGGACGCCCGAGGATCTTCCCCTGGAGATCGTGAAGGGCGGCGGAGATCGCGGCCCGCGCCGAGCCGTTGCCGCTCAGTCTAGCTTCCAGTCCGCGCTCCAGCCGCTCGATCGACTCGGGGCCAACCGCCTCCTCCACACCCTCGATCACCGAGCGGTAAGCCTCGAGGGCGTCGACGACGGTCTCCGGGCTCTCCCCGTAGAAGGCCGAGGGGTCGGCCTCTCCCCAACCCTCCAGGCCTTCGGCCTCGATGCGGACCCATACGACCGTCTCGCCCTCCCGGGTCGATCGGCTGATCGTGAAGGGATACTCCAGCTCCAGCCGCAGCTTCTCCCAGGTGAGTCTCAAGGTCTTCTCCGGATCCGGACGGGCCGGTGGGCCTGACTCACCCGCGCCAGGGCTCGGATTGTACGCCCTGGGTGGTCACGTCAGGGCCATCGGATCGCATGAAGACGTTGATCTCGGACCTGATCCCGTAGCGGCCCTGCAGGTAGACTCCCGGCTCCACGGAGAAGCCAATGCCGGGGATGAGCTCCCGATCCTCCCTCGTCTCCACCGAATCCAGATTGGGGCCGAAGCCGTGGAGCGCCCTGTCCATGCCGTGCCCGAGGCGGTGCTGCAGGAACTCTCCGAAGCCCGCTTCCTCCAAGATCAGCCGCGACGCGATGTCCACCTCGGCGCCTGTCAGTCGCTCCCCGGCACCGGCTCGGTCCCGAATAAAGTCCACGGCGCCGTCGCGTGCAGCACGCACCGCTTCCCAGGCCTCGTCGAAGCCCGGCGGCCCCTCGGCTCCGAGCACACCCATCCAGGTCTGGTCCGCGAAGACCGCGTCCGGATCGGCCTCGATCCTTCCCCATAGGTCGATGAGAAGGACGCCGCCGGCCTCGAGAACCGCCGACTCGCCGGCCACAGGCTCGTAGTGCGGGCTCGCGCTGTTGGGGCCCGTCCCCACGATCGTCCCTCCCTCGGCCAGACCGGCCGAGGCGATCTCCGAGAGAATCCACTCGGCCAGATCGTGCTCGGTCATTCCGAGCCCCTGATCCGCCGCCTGGAGGGCGCGGTGAAACGCCGTCTCGGCGATCGCCCCGAGCCGCGCCCCGGCCAGCGTGTGCGTCTCGTACCCGCGGTCCCCCCACTGCGCGTACGTCCCCGAGATGAGCGGAGCCGAGCTCACGACGCGCAGGCCGAGGCTCTCGATGAGCTGCACGACGCCCGCCGGGACCTGGTCGACGAAGGGCACGGCGTCCCGCTCGGAGACCTCCATCGCCACGACCTGGCAGCCCGCCAGCAGCTTCCGGAGAGCGTCTTCCATCTCCTCCCAGCCGACGTACGCCTCGAGCTCGCCCTCCCAGTCGCTCCACGGATCCATCTCGATCTTGTGTGCGAGCGCGGCGGGCCTGGCGCCGGGCCGCAGGAGCAGGAAGATCCTCCTAGAAGGCCCATCGCCGAGCCCCAGCAGCTCGCACATGACTCGGTTCCGACCCTCCAGGTCGAACAGCAGCCAGCCGTCGATCGCGTTGTGCTGCAGCTCCCTGGCGGCGGCCTCCGCAAAGCCCTGCGGCAGACGAACCTTCATACGCCGGCATCCTCCGTTTCTTGTTGCTCTGGTCGGCGTGCCCGTCCGGCGCGCACCTGGGTAAGCGCTTCGATGTGGGCCACGACGTTGCGGCCCAACTCCTCCGGATTGTACCCCCCCTCGAGCGCGGACACGATTCGCCCCCCGGCGCTCGAGCGCGTCAGCTTTTCCAGCCCGGAGGTCAGTTGGCAGAAGTGTTCCTCACGAAGCGTGAAGCCCCCGAGAAAGTCTTCCGCAGCCGCATCGAAGCCCGCAGAGATCAGGACGAGCTCCGGATCGAAGGCAGCAGCCTGCTCGATCCCGGCAAGCATCTGGTCGACGTACTGCTCGGGCGGCAGACCCGGAGGCAGGGGGAGATTGAGCGTCGTTCCCTCTCCCGGGCCCTCTCCCGTCTCATCCCGTGCCCCCGTGCCCGGATAGAAGGGGCTCTGGTGCATGGAGAGGTAGAAGACGTCGGGGTCGCGGTAGAAGATATCCTGAGTCCCGTTTCCGTGGTGGACATCCCAATCCACGATCAGGACGCGCGAGGCCAGGCGGGATTCCAGCGCGTGACGAGCGGCGACCGCGACCGAGTTGAAGAGGCAGAATCCCATCGCCCGGCTCGCCGTGGCGTGGTGTCCTGGCGGGCGGACCATACAAAAAGCGTTGGCGTAACGTCCTCCCGTGACGGCCTCTACCGCCTCGATGAGACAGCCCGTGGCGGCGGTCGCGGCTTCCCAGGACGCCCCCGAGACGACGGTATCGGGATCCAGGTTCACGAGGCGTCCCTCGGCGAGAGCGGCGTCGGCCGCGCTCCGCACGTGCCGCACGTGCTCCGGCGTGTGGGCGAGCTCCAGGCGGGCATCCTCGACCGGCGAGCCGAGCACGGGCTCGGCGTCGGGTGAGAGCGAGGGCATCGCCTTCTCGAGCTCGCTCGTCACGGCGCGCAACCGGCCCTGATGCTCCGGATGGCGCCAACCGGTGTCGTGTCGGGCGCAAGCGGGGTGGTTGTATATCGCGGTCTTCGTCAACTCGTCCCTCTCTCTTCAGCCCCTCTGGGCTCGATCGGGTGCCCGAGCCACGCGCGGCCGCTGACCAACTTAATCCGCTTCAGAGAAGCCAGCGACAGCACTCCAAAGCTCCGCCCGGGTCTTGTTGCCGGGTCGCTCGTTCAGCACCTACCTTGGCGCCGTCGTTCCTGAAAGAGACCGACCCGGATGCGAGCCTCGATGATCGGAACGCCCAAACGTCCTACGGCCCAGGTCCTCCGCCTGGCTCCCCGCGCCCTGGCCTTACTCCTGGCGAGCGCGGCCTGCGAGGTACAGTGGGGCGGCGGACGATTGGCGCTCGAGAATCCCGCGCCGCCCGAGCCCGAAACGTCGGCCGAGGAGGGCGAGCCGGCCCCGGCCCCCCTACCCGAAGCGCCGCTTCTCTATCTGGTCCGCCTGGGTGGCGCCGGTCAGGGGCACCTGGCAGCGATCGCACGGATAGCCGGAGACAGCCTGGCACAGCTGGAGCTCCCCACACCGATGCCGGAAGAGTTCAGGGAGCGGTTCGAGCAGGCGTTTCTGCCGGCCGGAAGGGAGTTGGCGCTGGTCGTCGGCGGGAAGCGAATCGGTAGCGTCGTGGTCGGAGAGCCGGCGTCCGACAGGGCGAACTGCCTCTCCGTCGCCAGCGTTCAGGCCCTTCTTCCGCCCGGGATCTCCGTCCCCGAGATCAGCTTCGCCGTGCCGCTCGCACTCTCCCCCGTGCGTATCGGCCGGGCGACCGATCGGCGTCCGTCCAACCCCATGGCCACCTTCGGACCCGTGTTGGCCGAGCAGCTACTGCGGGCCGAGGGCGTGGCTCGACCTTTCCTGGCCCAGCGGATGACACTGGAGGCCGTGGCCGGTCCGGACACGCTGCTGGAGATGGCGGCCACCTACCTGATCAACGACAGCCTCGCGCCCGGACCTCCGCGGGGCGACGCCGCGTCCCTTTTCTTTCTGGCTCGTCGCGAGACGACACGGGGCTATCTGCCGGTGTGGAGCGAGGTGCGCACGTACGGCACCGCGGCGGGTAAGGAGGCGTTCGCCTACCTCGAGTGGCTCGAGCTGAACGGCTCCCGGTTCGATTTCGTCAAAGCGATCCGCGGATCGAACGAGGGGCTCTCGGCGAGCCGCGCTCCGGAAGATTGGCGCAGCCGCTTGAGCCTGACCGAGCGGCGATTCGTGTGGACGGAGCCACCCGAGTGTCCGACACTCGAGTTGCTGAACGAAGCGATCTCTGCTGACAGTTGACCGAGTGACGGCGGCCTGATCAGGCCGCGAAGCTCCTGAGGGCCTGACCGGCCGACCCGCTCCGGAGCTCTCTGAGGGCACGATCCCGCAGTTGCCGCACTCGCTCCCTGGTCACTCCGAGCAGCTGGCCGATCTGCTCGAGCGTGTGCTCTTGCTCTCCCTGAAGCCCGTAGTAGAGACGAACGACGCGCGCATCCCGAGGCTTGATTTCCTGGAGCGCCCTGGCGATCTGCTCCCTCAGCAGCTTGTTCTCCAGCGAATCCTCGGTGCTCGACTCGTCGACGAGAAACCGGTCCACGAGCTGATTGTCGTCACCGGTGCCCACCGGAGCATCCAGCCTCACTTCGGCGACGTTCAGCGACTGGAGCATCTCGACCGTGGCGGCGTCCAGCTCCGCGATTTCGGCGATCTCCTCGGAGCTGGGCTCCCGGCTGAGGTTCTGCTTGAGGTCCTCCCGAACCCGGATGACGCGGGCCAGCTCCGTAGCTCGGTTGAGCGGCAGGCGCACTGAACGGCTCTGTTTCGCCAGCGCGGCGAGGATAGCCTGGCGGATCCACCAGACCGCGTAGCTGATGAACTTCACGCCCTGGTCAGGATCGAACTTCCGGGCTGCAGTCACCAAACCGACGTTCCCCTCCTGGATCAGGTCCGAGAAGGGCATTCCCCGGTTCTGGTACTTTTTCGCGACGGAGACGACGAAACGGAGGTTGGCTCGGACCAGGTCGTCGAGCGCCACGCCATCGCCGCTGCGCGCCAAGCGGGCGACTCGATCCTCGTCCTCGGCAGCTAGGAGAGGATAGCGGCTGAGCTCGTCCAGGTAGAGGTCGAGAGAACTCGACAGCTCGTCGGTCGGTATCTGACCGTTCGTGCGTCGAGTCGCCATCTCACTCTCTCGGGGGTCTTTCTCCGTGCGGATCATGCGGCCGGTGCGGCCGGCCCTTCCAGTGAAGGTGCAAGGTAAACAGGCCCCCTACGCGGGTCTAGTAGCCTCAGCAGGCCGCGCCTCGTTGGATCAATGCCGGCCCCGACGTCTCTCCTTTGCCGGAAGAACCTCCAGGCACGTCGTCCACCAACCGGTCAGGATGGTCTCCACGAATTCGCGCGGCAGGTTCTCATCCTGCATTTCGCCCGCCAAC
>JAUVMT010000146.1 GCA_030600085.1 Gemmatimonadales bacterium
CCCCTCTTGATGCGAAGCCTCATCGACCAGGCGATCCCGAACGGCGACCTCCGCCTGGTGACGCTGCTCGGCATCGGCATGGTAGCGGTTCCGCTCGTCAACGGGGTGGTAGGCGTGGCGCAGCGCTGGGCGTCGGCCTCGATGGGCCAGGGCATCATCTACGACCTCCGTCGCCAGCTGTTCGAGCGCGTGCAGCGCATGTCGATCGGGTTCTTCACGAACACGAAGACGGGCGAGCTGATGTCCCGCCTGCAGAGCGACGTGGTCGGGGCTCAGCAGGCTGTCACCAGCTCCTTCGTGACGCTGACATCGAACGTGGTCTCGGTGGTCGCCACGCTGGCCATCATGTTGAGCCTGGAGTGGCGGCTGACGTTGCTCTCCGTGTCGATTCTGCCGCTGTTCATCATCGCGTCCCGCCAGGTGGGGAAGCGCCTGCGGGTCGTCCGGCGCCGCCAGATGGAGGAGCACGCAGACATGAGCAGCATCATGCAGGAGACGCTGAGCGTCTCGGGCGCGCTGCTCGTTAAGCTGTTCGGGCGTGCCCGGGATGAGGATGAGCGCTTCTCGGCTCAGGCGGCGAAGGTCCGCGATCTGGGCATCGTCCAGGCCACGATCGGACGCTGGTTCTTCATGTCTCTTGGCCTGGTCAGCGCGATCGGTACGGCGCTCGTATTCTGGGTCGGCGCGGTCATGGTGATCAACGGCACGCTAACGATCGGCACGATCGTGGCCCTCGCGGCCTATCTCCGCCGGCTGTATGGCCCGGCAGCGTCCCTGTCGAACGCCCGGGTCGAGTTCGCGACCTCTCTGGTGTCGTTCGAGCGGGTCTTCGAGGTGCTCGATATGCCGACGGCGATCGAGGAGCCGCCCGACGCGATCGTGCTAAGGGACGTGGAGGGTCGGATCGACTTCGACGACGTCTGGTTCTCATACGGCGAGGGGGATGCGGAAGGCCTCGAGTCCGTCCGCCGCTACAAGTGGTCGGGCCTGACGCGCGAGGACGAGGATGTGGCCCGTGTCGCAGCGGACGGCTATACGCTGTCCGAGGTAACCTTCCAGATCGCGCCTGGCGACACGGTTGCGCTCGTCGGACCGAGCGGCGCCGGAAAGACCACTCTCACGAACCTGGTTCCCCGGCTCTACGACGTCTCCCGCGGCAGCGTAGGGATCGACGGACGAGACGTCCGGGAGCTCAGCCTCGACTCGATCGCCGGGGCGGTCGGAGTGGTGACTCAGGACCCGTATCTGTTCCACGACTCGATCCTCGCGAACGTCCGCTACTCCCGGCCCGATGCGAGCCTTGAGGAAGTCCGCGCGGCCGCGGCAGTGGCGAACATCGACGACTTCATCGTCGGCCTGCCCAACGGGTACGACACGATCGTGGGCGAGCGCGGCTACCGCCTCTCGGGAGGCGAAAAGCAGCGGGTAGCGATCGCCCGCGTCATTCTCAAGGACCCCGCGATCCTCATCCTGGATGAAGCCACTTCCCATCTCGATGCACGCTCGGAAGCGCTGATCCAGGACGCACTGGACCGCATCATGGAGGACCGGACTTCGCTCGTGATCGCGCACCGGCTCTCCACGATCCTGAAGGCCGACCGGATTCTCGTACTGGACAAGGGGGAGCTGGTCGAGGCCGGCTCGCACCGCGAGCTGATAGAGCGAGGCGGCCTCTACGCCCACCTCTTCCAAACACAGTTTCGCCACGCAGACGATGCCCTCAGGCAAGCTGCCGAGGGCCCGTGACTTTGATCGCCTTGCTCCCCCCGTTGCCCCCCACCAGCTTGCCAAGCGTCCAGGTTTCAGGCTGACGCCTTACGACAGCGGATAGACTCGGTCATGCTCGACCCACACGAAGCTCTCCACAAAGAACTCAGCGATCGATACGAGCTCGAGGAGGTACTCGGCGAGGGTGGTATGGGAACCGTCTACCTGGCGACGGACCGAAAGCACGAGCGCCGGGTGGCGATCAAGACCATCCGTCCGGAATGTACCAGCGAAGAGATTCGCCGCCGCTTTCAGCGCGAGATCGCCATTACCGCCCAACTCCAACATCCCCACATCCTGCCGCTGCTCGATTCCGGCACGGCCGGCGAGACGCTTTACTACCTGATGCCTTTCGTGGAGGGCGAATCGCTTCAATCCCGGTTGAAGCGGGAAGGGAAGCTTTCGGTCGACGAGGCGGTGCGCATCGCCTGCGACGTGGCGGAGGCCCTGCAGCACGCGCATGAGCACGGGGTCGTCCACCGGGACATCAAACCGGCCAACATCATGCTCGCCGGCGGACACGCGGTGGTCGCCGACTTCGGTATTGCCAAGGCTATCTCCGAGTCCAAGAGCGATCGTGTGACGCAGCTGGGCATGACGCTAGGCTCGCCTGCTTACATGAGTCCGGAGCAGTCCGCCGGGAAGCGCAAGCTGGACGGTCGGAGCGACGTCTACTCTCTGGGCTGCGTCCTCTATGAGATGCTGGCCGGCCAACCGCCCTTCACCGGTGCCTCGGCCGTGGAGGTAATCGCGCGGAGCCTGCACGAAGAGCCGCCGCCGCTCCGGAGCGTGTCAGAAGATGTGCCTGCTGACGTAGAGCGGGTGGTTCATCGAGCGTTGGCGAAGTCGCCGAAGGCACGCTACGAGACCGCACAGGCGTTCGCGAGCGCGCTGGCGGCAGGCTCGGAGGCCTCGCGAGGAGAGTCTGCTTCCAGGGCGACCCTCGAGACTGGAGGCGTTGGGGCGAGCCTCCGGGAGGCGCGCCTGCTCAGGGTTCTGATCGCCTATCTGAGCGTATCGTTCATTCTCCTCGAAGCAGCGGCCCTTTTCACGAACCAGTTCGGCCTGCCCGACTGGGTTTTCCCAGGGGTCCTGATACTGCTGGCGCTGGGGCTTCCCGTTCTCGTGGTGACGGCGGTCGTGCAGAGCGTCGCGGCGTCGGGAAGCAGCCAACGGCAACGGCCTTGGTTCACATGGCGCGGGGCGATCGGGAGCGTGGTCGTCGCGCTCGCCGTGTGGGGTCTGATCGTAGCCGGCTATATGACGATGCGAACGCTCGGCATAGGACCCGCCGCCCCACTGATCGCGCGCGGCCTGCTCGAGGAGCAGGAGCGCATCGTCGTCGCGGACTTCGCGAACAATTCGCCGGATTCCTTGCTTGGCGGTGCGGTGACGGAGGCGTTTCGCGTGGATTTGACCCAGTCGCCGACGATCAGGCTGATGCCGCCGGATCAGATGCGGGAGGCGATCAACCGCATGCAGCGCGAGCCGGGAGGGCCGATCGATTTTCAGCTCGCCCGAGAGGTGGCCGTCCGGGAGGGTTTGAAGGCGGTGATCGGCGGCGAGATCAACACGCTCGGTTCTGCCTACGTGCTTTCGGTCAAGCTTGTCTCGGCGGAGTCGGGGGAGGAGCTGGCCGCCTATCGGGAGACGGCGGAAGATCGCGCAGCCATCATTGGCGCCGTGGATCGCCTGTCGAAGCGGCTGCGGGCCAAGATCGGCGAGTCCCTCGCGAGTATAAGGCAGAGCCGGCCGCTGCCCAGCGTCACGACCTCCTCCTTGGAGGCGCTGGAGCTGTACGCGCGGGCGCTGGAGTTGTCCGGTCGGGGTGACCGGGTGGCCCCCATTCCGCTGTTCGAGCAGGCCGTCGCTTTGGATACGACGTTCGCCGGAGGTTACCGAGCGCTCGGAATAGCTTACGCGAACGTGGGCAACCCGGGCGCCAGCCGACGAAACACGGAGCTGGCGTACCGGTTCAGTGAGCGGCTTCCCGAGCGAGAGCGTTACAGAACACGTGCGACCGTTCACGTGGGGGGTGGACGGCCCGACTCGGCCGCCTACTACTACAGGCTACTCCTGCAGTCTTCATCCGACACCGTCGTGGCGATGAACAACCTCGGGGATGTCTACGAGCGGATGGGACGTTACCAGGAGGCCCTCGAGCTGTATCGGCGGTCTGTTCGAGCCGCCCCCGATCGGATTGCGGGCTATGTGAATCTAGCAAGCGCCGCCCGTACGCTGGGGTTGCACGAGCTGGCCGATTCGGCGCTCACGGAGATGGTCGAGAGGTTCCCCCCCGGTCCGAATCAGCCCCTCGCGGAGGCGAGCAATGCCTACTATGCGGGAGACATCGCGCGTCTCGAGGAGATCGCGACGAGCTGGGCCAGGGGCCCGATAAGCGACCGGGATGGCCGCGCAGGCGGCCGGCACTTGCTTGCCGGACTGGCCGGGATGCGCGGGAAGCCCCGCGAGGCGATGGCCCTGGCGGATTCCGCCGCGCGTCTTTACGTGGAGGACGGCTCGTTCTCGTGGGCCTACTCGGCTGTTCAGGTGCTGAATCACGCTGCCTGGGCCGCGAATCCAGAGTCGGCTTTGGCGTATCTGGCACCGCTGCTGGAAGAGTTCCAGAGCGCTGAAGCACTGCTGACAGCTCCCCGCTTCAAGCACCAGGCGCTCGGGCTCTTCGCCGCCGCCTACGCGCTCGCCGGAGAGCACGAATTGGCTCGTGCGCTGCTGGCCGGGGCGGACTCGCTCGCGGCTCTGAGCGACTTCCAGCCGGCCGGTGCGACGGAGCATGCCAGGGCCATCCTGGCCCTGCGGGAAGGCCGGCCGGATGAGAGCCTCCAGCATCTGGAGCTCGCCAGGGCCGCCGAGTACGGCCTTCTGCACAACTACTCGCAGCTTCTGCTCGGCGACGTGTACCTCGCTCTCGGTCGACTACCCGAAGCAGCGGCGGAGCTGGAGGCCGTCGCCGGCACTGCAAACGTGTTCTTTGGCGACACACGATCGCACCCGCCGCTCCAACCCGTCGCACACGAGCGCCTCGGACGGCTGTACCTGGTGCTCGGCGATACGACGGCTGCCCTCACACATTTGGCCAGGTTCGTCGAGCTGTGGAGGGAGGCGGATCCCGAGCTGCAGCCCCGCGTGCAGGAGGCGCAGGGAACGCTGCAGGCAATCCTCTCGCAGCGCGGCTGAGAATGACCTGGGTCCGTAGTACGAGAGAGGATAGGCTCGCTGGCACGCTGCGGCTCATGCTGGGCGTCCTGTTCGTGATGACAGGCGTCATGAAACTGGTCGTCCCGATGCTCGCGGACGCCTGGTCCGGCCAGCTTCTCGCCTCAGGTCTTCCGTTCTTCACGCTCACCAGGTGGACGGTCCCGTTCATCGAGATCGCCGTTGGAGCCGTGTTGCTGGCGGGCACGCATACCCGTTTCGCCAGTCTCGTGGTGATCGGGATCATGATCGTCGCGACCTATGTCCATCTGATCGTGGACGATCCAGCCCTCTTCCCGCTTCAGCCCAGCGAGCCGAGCATCCCGATGATCGTGATTGGCATGGCCTCCTACGTGCTCTGGAAAGGCGGTGGCTCCTGGAGCCGCGATCTCAAAGCTCAAGCGCCCGGTCGAGATTAGCTGATGCGAGCGCAGCTTCTTTCAGTGAATGTCGGGCTGCGGCGACAGTTCGAGTACAAGGGCCGCTCCGCCGAAAGCGCGATCTGGAAGCGGCCCGTGGAGGGGCGCGTGCTCGCGCGGGGCGTCAATCTCGACGGAGATGAACAAGCCGACCGCAGCGTGCACGGTGGCCCCGACAAGGCCGTGTACGCCTATGCTCTCGAGGATCATGCCTGGTGGGGAGAGGAGCTCGGCCGTCAACTGGAATGCGGCGAGTTCGGGGAAAACCTGACCACTGAAGGGCTCGATCTCACGAACGCCCTGGTCGGCGAGCGCTGGGAAGTGGGCAGCACCATGCTCGAGGTGTCCGAGGCCCGCATGCCATGCTGGAAGTTGGGCTTTCGCATGAATGACAAGGGTTTCCCGCGACGCTTCCTTGCAGCGGGACGGCCCGGTGCCTACCTGAGAATCCTGCAAGAAGGGAAGCTCGGTAGCGGAGACGAGATCCGGGTGGTGCACCGACCGCGGCACGACCTGACCATGGGCGACCTATCCAGGATCTACGCTGGCGATCGACAAGAAGTCGGCCGGCTGCTTGGCGTCCCGCAGCTGTCCGCCTCATGGCGAAATTGGGCCGAGAAATGGATTTCTCGTCACGCTGAGGATGACCGGTAGGCGTCACCAAGCGCGCAGATTCCACCCTGACGCCTAGCAGCAGGGCTGGGTCGGTGATGCGCGACCGCGTCACTGCTGACCATCGCCACGCCGGCACACATACCTAGCCGCGGACCCGCCTTCTTCTGTTAGTAAACGCTCCTGCTCTCTCGGATGTACAGAGATATGAAGACGAG
>JAUVMT010000016.1 GCA_030600085.1 Gemmatimonadales bacterium
CGGGATCGAAGCTGCGCCTTCGTGTCGTCGGCGATGATGCCGAGGCGGCGCTGGAGGCTCTCGCCCACCTGATCGAGCGTGGGCTCACCGAGAACGAGTTGAACGAGCTTAGCTCCGCTGATGGAGAGCAGAGCCAATGAGTTGGATGTTGCACGGAATCGGAGCGTCACCGGGCCGAGCTCACGGGCTCTCCCTGCGCGCAGGCTGGGACGTGCCTTCCGTGCCGCATCGAACGATCAGCCCGGATGAGGTCGACGCCGAGGTGGAGCGCTTCGAGGAAGCGAGAAAGTGGGCCAGGGAGCGCATCCTGCAGATCCAGCGGGCAACGAACGAGCGCATCGGATCCGTCGAGGGCAAGATCTTCGAGGCTCAGGCCATGATGCTCGACGACCCTGATCTGATCTCCGGAACGATCTCGTACATCCGCGAGAACTATCTGCCGGCCGAGCGGGCCATCGACTGGCATCTCCTGGAACTCCGGTCCCGCTTCGCCGACACGGCCCACGTCATGGCGCTCGATCGCCTCGCGGATCTGCGGGATATTCGCCAGCGCGTGCTCTCGCGGCTGCTGGGTCTCGAGGAGAGGGATGTGGTCTCGGAGTTGCCCGAAGGCGGAGCGGTTCTGGTCTTCGACGAGCTGACGCCGAGCCGGGCCGTGCAGTTGGGAGGTGATGGGGTGCTCGGCCTCCTCACGGCTACCGGGTCGCGGGCGTCTCACTCGGCGGTGATCGCTCGCTCCCTCGGCGTGCCCTGCGTCGTCGGCATCGGGCCACGGCTGGCCGAGCTGGCGGACGGTCACGAGGTGATCCTCGATGGCGCCACCGGGCGGGTGATCGTGCATCCGACGGAAGCCGAGATCGAGACCTACCGGCGCTCCGCCCTTCACACCAGCGAGAGGGAGCACCGCCTCGAGGAGCTCGCCTGCTGTGTGACCCAGACGACCGATGGCGTCCGGGTGATCCTGCAGGCGAACCTGGATCAGCCGGACGACGCGGCCGCCGCGCTGAGAGTGGGTGCGGAAGGGGTCGGTCTCTTCCGGTCGGAGTTTCTCGTGATCGGTCGGAGAACGATACCCGACGAAGACGAGCAGTACGACGCGTATCGGCGAGTCGTGGAGGTTTTTCCGGAGCTCGGAGTCACGTTGCGCACGTTCGACATCGGCGGCGACAAGTTCCCGATCTTCCTGCCGATGCCGATGGAGGAGAATCCATACCTCGGCTGGCGTGCCATCCGAGTGTGCCTCGACCTTCCCGACCTGTTCCGCAACCAACTGCGCGCAGCGGTGCGAGCCGCTGAGCACGGCCGAGTGCGGATCCTCCTCCCCTTCATCGTCTCGCCGGATGAGATCCGGCGCACCCGCGAGATGCTGGACGAGGTGCGCGCCTCCCTGAACGCCGGTTCGGCTCCCGATGTGCCGCTTGGGATCATGATCGAGACCCCGGCCGCCCTGGAAACCGTGGACCGGTTAGCGCCACACGTGGACTTTCTCAGCCTCGGAACCAACGATCTCACGCAGTACACCCTCGCCGTGGATCGCGGCAACGCTCGCCTGGTGGACCTCTTTGATCCGCTGCACCCGGCTTTGTTCCGGATGTATCGCCGCCTGGCCCGGTCGGCGGAAGAGGAGGGTGTCGGGGTGAGCGTCTGTGGCGACCTGGCCCAAGATCCGGTGGGAGTCGCCGCGCTCATCGGACTCGGGTATCGAACGTTCAGCCTCGCGCCACCCGCTCATCCGGAGGTTAAAGAGGCGGTCCTGGCCGCCTCCGCCGCTGATCTGGCCGATATCGCGGGGCGACTCGAGGATGGCGATCGACCCCGGGACATCCGACGCCCGTTCCGTCGTTATCTGGAGGAGATTCTGCCAGAGGGGGAGGGGCTTCTGGATCGCTTGTCAGTCATTTGAAGGTCGGGTACCTTCACGCGCGTTTCTTGCCACGAAACCCGGAACGGGCTTGGTATGGGCCTGGCGCGGGCTCACATCGGGCTCAAGAGCGGGCTTAAAGGACGAAATGAAGCCAAGGATACATCTCTTCACATCCGAATCGGTTACGGAGGGTCACCCCGACAAGGTCGCGGACCAGATCTCCGATGCGGTGTTGGACTCCATGCTCGAGCAGGATGAGGTCTCCCGGGTGGCGTGCGAGACCCTGGTGACCACCGGCCTCGCGCTCATCGCCGGAGAGGTGACGAGTTCGGCATCCGTGCATCTCCCCGACGTCGTGCGCGAGACCATTCGACGGATCGGGTACGACGATCCTGCGCTTGGCTTCGACTGCAACAGTTGCGCGGTCCTCGTGTCGATGGACAGCCAGTCGCAGGACATCGCCATGGGCGTGGATTCCGGCGGCGCGGGAGACCAGGGCATGATGTTCGGCTACGCGACGGACGAGACCGAGAGCCTGATGCCACTGCCGATCTCGCTCGCCCATCGCCTCACCCTTCGGCTGTCCGAAGCCCGCAAGCAGGGCATCCTCGACTGGCTTCGTCCGGACGGGAAGTCCCAGATCACGGTCGAGTACGAGGACGGGTCTCCGAAGCGGGTTACCACCGTCGTCATCAGCACACAGCACCACCCGGACGTTCCAAAGGAGCAGCTGGAGGAGGGGATCTGGCGGGAGGTCATCGATCCGGTGCTGCCGTCGGACATGTGCGATCACGACTCCCTCCGCTGCTACATCAATCCGACCGGGCGCTTCGTGATCGGTGGCCCCCAGGGAGATGCCGGCGTCACCGGACGCAAAGTGATCGTCGACACGTATGGCGGTGTGGGGAGCCACGGTGGGGGCGCTTTCAGCGGTAAGGACCCGACGAAGGTGGATCGTTCCGCGAGCTACGCCGCCCGCTGGGTGGCCAAGAACATCGTTGCGGCGGGCCTGGCGCGCCGCGCGGAGATCCAGCTGGCCTACGCGATCGGCGTGGCGGAGCCCGTGTCGATCATGCTGAACTCGTTCGGCACCGGCGTGGCGCCCGATGCCGAGCTGGAGAAGTGCGTCGAGAAAGTATTCGAGCTCCAGCCGTTGCAGATCATCCAGGAGCTCGACCTGCGAAAGCCGATCTTCCAACGTACAGCCGCCTACGGCCACTTCGGCCGCGTGCCCGACGACGATGGCGGCTTCAGCTGGGAGAAGACCGACCGGGTGGACGATCTGAAAGCGTGCCTCTGAGGATCCGGTCGAGTCGCGGCGATCCGCTGCCAGCGAGGCGGCGGCCGGTCTGACGGTGAGACTTTTCTTTCATAGAGAGAATGTGTGAGGATCGAGATGAACGAGACGACGACCATAGAACATGACGTAGCGGATCTGAGCTTGGCCGAGGCCGGCCGGCTTCGGGTCGAGTGGGCAGAGCGGTTCATGCCGGTGCTCAGGCAGATCCGTGAGCGATTCGCTGCGGAGCGGCCGCTGGAGGGCGTACGTGTGTCCGCCTGCCTTCACGTGACCACCGAAACGGCGAACCTGATGCTCACTCTGCAGGAGGGCGGCGCCGATGTGCTGCTGTGCGCTTCCAATCCGCTCTCCACGCAAGATCCCGCGGCGGCCTACCTGGTCACGCGGGACATCAAGACCTTTGCCATCAAGGGCGAGGACAACGACAGTTACTACGATCACATCCGAGCCGCGCTGGCACACCAGCCGAGCATCACGATGGATGACGGCGCGGACCTGGTGGGGGCGATCCATATGCTGGCACTGGATCGCTACGATGATCTGGCTCCCGGCATCCGGGAGTGGAGCAGGGACCTGCCGGCCGGGCAGCTGGACACGATCCTCCAGAACGTGGTCGGTTCGACCGAGGAGACGACGACCGGGATCATCCGCCTGCGGGCGATGGCTGCGGACGGTGTTCTACGCTTCCCGGTGATGGCGGTCAACGACAGCTACACCAAGCACATGTTCGACAACCGGTACGGAACCGGCCAGTCCACGCTGGACGGGATTCTCCGGGCGACGAACCTGCTTCTCGCCGGCTCGACCGTCGTCGTCGCGGGCTACGGCTGGTGCGGCCGCGGCGTGGCCACGCGCGCCAGGGGTGCCGGCGCCAAGGTGATCGTCACGGAGGTGGATCCGCTGCGGGGCCTCGAGGCTACCATGGATGGCTTCCAGGTGATGCCGATGGCGGAGGCTGCTTCTCAGGGAGACCTCTTCATCACGCTGACTGGCGACATCGGCGTACTCCGGCAGGAGCACTTCGAGGCCATGAGGGACGGTGCGATCGTGGCCAACGCGGGCCACTTCGACGTCGAGATCGACATTCCGGCACTCGAAGAGGCGGCGGAAGGGGGTCCGAAGGAGCTCCGCCCGTACGTCGAGGAGTACCTCGTGAACGGACGTCGGATCGTGCTGCTGGGCCGGGGCCGTCTGATCAACCTGACTAGCGCCGAGGGCCATCCCGCGAGCGTCATGGACATGTCCTTCGCGAACCAGGCCCTAGCGGCGGAGTATCTACAGCGACACGGCGCGGCGCTGACGGCTGAAGTGCACCGCATCCCGGTGGATCTAGACCGTGAGATCGCGCGCTTGAAGCTGGCCTCCATGAACATCGAAGTCGACTCCTTGACGGCTGAGCAGGAGCGCTACCTCTCCTCGTGGGACCAGGGGACCTGACGGGTACGGGACGCGGCAGCCGATTCTCGGCGGGGGCGAGGGTATGGCCGACACGAACGGAATGACCGAAGTGAGCGTGGCGAGTCTGGGGCTGGACAAGTCCTCCAACACGCCCGTGGTCATCCTCAAGGAGAACGAGGGCGAGCGCCTCCTTCCGATCTGGATTGGTCCGGGCGAGGCCAGCGCGATCGCGATGGAGCTCGCCGGGGTCAAGTTCTCCCGTCCCCTCACGCACGACTTGCTGATGACGATCGTTCGTGGCCTCGGCAGCGAGCTCGTGAGGGTGATCATCACGAGGGTCATCGAGAACACCTACTACGCCTCGCTCATCCTCCGGCGTAACGGTGAGTTCATCTCCGTGGATACGCGGCCCAGCGACAGCATCGCTCTCGCGCTACGGTCCAAGGCGCCGATCTTCGCCGATGATGAGCTGCTCGAGCTCACGGCCATGGAGATCGAAGAAGCCGGCTTCGAGGAGACGGCATTCGAGGGTTCCGAAACCTTCGAAGCCGAGGAAGCGCCCAAGCCTGGCGAAGAAGCGGCTGACGGAGAGGAGTTGCGCGACTACCTCAAGCGGCTGAACCCGGAGGATTTCGGGCGCTTCAAGCCCTGACGATCCGGCCGGACGCCACGTCGGGCGTCCGGCGTGGTTCCTCGGCGGCCCACCTCGGCACCCGAGTAGGCTTGCGGCGCGCGCCGCGCCCGGCTTACCCTTCGGCAGTACCTCGTACATGGATAGGCTGTAACGGAAGTCGGACGAGCCGACGCGGCCCCGCCACTGTGTGAGGCCGGCGCCCAGCGCCGTGTCCCCGGTCAGTAGCCACCGAGCGAATCGGAAAGGCGACCGAGGAGGCCTCGAGCCAGGAGACGACACCATCCATGCCCATGAGCAGCTCTTCGCGGGAAGAGCGTGGGCGGGTTGCGGTCTTCGACCCCTGGCCACGCCGTTCCTGGAAAGGTGCGACGCTTGGCCGTGAAACTTCGGGTGCTCGGGACCGCGTTTTTCTTTTCGGTCCTCATCTTCCAGCTCGCCAGCTCGCCCGGTGGCCCGTTCGTCGCGAGCGCAGCGACGGTCCCGAGAGCGGATGAGGGCCGACCGGGCGGCCGATCAGACTCTCGCGACACGGTATGGGTCACCGACGACGAGGGCGCATCCGTAGCATTTTCTCGCTCCCCCCGGCGAATCGTCTCGCTGCTGCCGGCCGCTACGGAGATCCTGTTCGAGATCGGCGCCGGTAGGGATCTCGTCGGACGAACGCGGTTCGACTCCCACCCCCCCGAGGCATCCGAGGTGCCGAGCGTCGGCGATGGGGTCCGGCCTTCCGTGGAGATGGTCGTCTCCCGCCAGCCCGATCTGGTCATCCTGTTCGCCGGGCCCGATTCACGGGCCGCGAGCGATGCTCTGCGGCGTATCGGCGTGCCCGTGCTCGCCGTCCACCATAACACGCTGGCGGATCTCCACCTGAACATCGAGCGCCTGGGCCGGGTCACCGGGCGTGATTCCGCCGCGATGCGGTTGAGCGCCCGGATCCGCGACGACCTGGGAGGCATCCGGAGGATCACGCAGGAGCTTCCGGAACGCTCCGTCTACTACGACGCCTGGTGGCATCCTCCCATCACCATCGGCGGCGGTAGCTACCTGGACTCGCTGATCACGCTGGCGGGCGGTCGCAACGTCTTCAGGGATCTCGCGAGTCCGTCGCCGCAGGTGAGTCTGGAGGCGATCGCAGCTCGCGAGCCAAGTATCATTCTCTACCCTGTGCACCGCGGAGCCGAGCGCACGCCGATCTCGGATCGGCCGGGTTGGGAGGTGCTGGGTGCGGTTCGGGAGGGCCGCATCAGGGTGTTCGATGGCGAGATCGTCGTAAGGCTTGGCCCGAGGATCGCCGACGGGGTCCGGGAGCTCGCGCGCGCAATCCACGCCGATTCCTCCTCCCGTCCCGGGTGGCCCACGGCTGGAGGTGAAGAACCATGAGGAGCTCGCGTAGCCACGCGGTCGGGCTTCTCGGCCTCGCGCTCCTGCTCGTCGTGGCGATGTCGGCGGCGCTCGCCGTCGGTCCGGCGAATCTCTCCCTGCCCGAGATCTGGAAGGCGCTGCAGCCGGAGGCCGGCGAGTCGCCCGCACGGGCGATCCTCCTCTGGGTGAGGCTGCCCAGGATCGTAGCGGCCGCACTGTCCGGCGCGGGCCTCGCGGTCTCGGGAGTCCTCTTCCAGGCGCTCCTCCGGAATCCGCTCGCCGAGCCATATCTGCTCGGCGTGTCGAGCGGCGCCGCGCTGGGCGCGGTCGCCGTCCTGTCGCTGGGACTAGCGGTAGGTCCGGCAGGCGTCGGCCTGGCCGCGCTGGCGGGGGCCCTGATCGCGATCGCGACCGTGTTTCGGGTGGCGTACGCCGCCGGACAGCTCGACACGCGGGTGCTTATCCTCGCCGGGGTCGTCGTTGCCTCCTTTTTCGGAGCCGGCGTCATGCTCGTGCTGACCCTGGCCGAGGGGCGCACGGCGCGGTCGGCGCTCCTTTGGACGATGGGCAGTTTCGGCCAAGCCTCCTGGCAGATGAACGTCGCTTTGGCAGCCTACTCCCTGCCGGCCGCTTTGGCGGCCTTCGGACTGAGCCGTCACCTGAACGCGCTGGCGCTCGACGAGGAGAGCGCCGCGCACCTCGGGACGGAGGTGGAGCGGGTCAAGAAGATCTCGTACCTGCTGGCATCGCTCCTCGCGGCGGCTGCCGTGAGCGTGGCCGGGGTGATCGGTTTCGTGGGACTGGTCGTGCCCCACGCCATCAGGCTGCTTTGGGGCGTCGACCACAGATACCTGATACCGATGTCGTTTCTGGCAGGGGGGTCGCTTCTTGTACTGGCCGACGCGGCGGCGCGGACCGTGGCACAGCCGCTGGAGATTCCGGTCGGTGTCGTGACCGCCCTGATCGGAGTGCCGTTCTTCCTCGTCCTCCTGCGGCGTGGCTACGCGAGGAAACCCCTGTGAGCTTCGAGCTCGGCGACGCCTGGTTCCGGTACCCACGCTCCGACCACCCGGCCTTGCGCGGGGTCAGCGTGGAGATCCCTGCCGGATCCCACACGGCCATCGTAGGCCCGAACGGCGCGGGGAAGACGACGCTCGCGAGACTCCTGTTGGGCACCCTCCGGCCCCAGAGCGGCTACGCGCTGTTCGAGGGCCGCCCAGCCGCCGATTGGCCGAGACGCGAGATGGCGAAGCGGGTGGGCGTCGTGGCGCAGGGGGGACCGCCCGTACTGCCGGTCTCCGTGATCGGGTTCGTCGAGATGGGCCGGAACCCTTACGTGCGTCCCTGGGCCCCCCTCGGGGAGGCGGATCGAGCGAAGGTGTCGGGCGCGCTTCGGCGTGCGGATCTGGAGGAGCTCGCGAGCCGGGCCATCACCGAGTTGAGCGGGGGTGAGGTGCAGCGGGCCAAGCTCGCCAGGGCCTTCGCCCAGGACCCGACGGTACTCGTCCTCGACGAGCCCACCGCGCATCTGGATGTGGCCCACGAGATGGAGATCTTCCGCCTCGTTCGGGATTTCGTGGACGCCGGAGGGTCGGCGGTCACCATCACCCACAGCCTCCACCTGGCGGGCCGGTTTGCCGACCGACTCTGCCTGCTTTCGGATGGTCGCCTCGAGGCTGTCGGATCGCCGATGGAGGTGCTGCGATCGGAGATACTCAGCCGCGTCTTCGACTGGCCGATCGAAGTGGTGGCGCTCGACCACGCCGGATTGGCGGGACTCCACGTCGTGCCCGTCGACAAGGGTCGAGACCCGACTCACTCCGGGGAACCCACGTGAGAGGCTGTGCGGTCCGCCGCGTCTGGAGGCTCGCGATGCTGCTTGCCCTCGCGGCGTCGGCACCGTTTCCCGGGACGTCCCACGCCCAGGAGGGCCCAGCGTTTCGCGGCGAGATCGACGAGGGAGCGGGCCCATACCGACTCACGGTGCTCGTTCGCTCGGAGTCCGGTGAGCTCGTGCGAGGTGCCGCGGTGCGCCTGACGTTCGCCGATCGGCCTTCGGCTACGGCGTCCCTGCTGGTCGAGGTCGGAGAAGGCATCTACGAGAGCGAGGAGGTGGAGGCCGGCCGCTACGAGCTCGTGGCAGAGGCTCTCGGCTACGAGACGGCGCGCCGGCCGGTCGAGGTCGACGGTGGCGGGATCTCGATCACGGTGACGCTCGGCGTGCAGCCTGTGGCCGTGACCGATGTGATCGCCGCCGTCAGCCGGCCTGACGCGGGGGCGATGCCCGGGCACGCCACGAGCCACATTCCCCTGGACGGCGGCCCCCGCACGCTGGCGGATCGTCTGGCCGAGGAACCCGGTGTCCAGGTACGACCCTCGATCGGGGGAGGGCAGGTCGGCACCGTTCGCGGCAGTCGCCCCGAAGGCCTTCTCGTGCTGCTGGACGGGCTTCCCGTGAACGACCCGCTCAGCGGTTCGGCCGACCTGTCGAGAATCCCGGTGGCGACCCTTTCCGCGGCGACGCTGGTGCGCGGCGCCTCTCCGCGCTTCGGCTCCGGAGCGATCGCCGGCGTTCTGTTGCTCGAATCCAGACGACCGGACGGCATGAGCGCCGCCGGGGGGTTCGAGGTGGGCTCGTTCGGCCGTCTGGCCGCTGACGGTTATGCATCGATCGGTGGAGAGCTCGGGACGCTCGCCGCCGGCTTCCGCATGGACGGGATCGAGAACGACTACGAGTACCCGAACCATGTGCTTCCCGGGAACCCCGTCGAGGTCAGGCAGAACGCCGACGCTGAAGGGCTGCACCTGTGGCTGTCGGGAGCTCCGAGGGGCCTGCCCGTATTCACGCAGCTTCGTTACGACGACGTGGAGCGGGGAGCGCCGGGACGGATGGGTACGCAGGCGTTCGATGAAGCACGATACACGGACCGCTCCGTGCAGGCCCTGCTGGGCTACGGATCGTCAAGCGGCCGGGTCACCGGCACGATGGTGAGACGTGACATCCTCTATCGGGACCCGCGGCGCAGCGTGGAGTCGACCCAGTCGCTGGCCAGCCTGAGACTGGCTGGCTCCGGATGGCTGCCGGCTCTCGCGCTGGAGCTTTCCAGCTACGTGGCCCGCGAAGCCGTGACGGAGGCAGGGGCCATCGACCGGCCGGTCAGGTGGAGTGGTGGAGTTTGGCTGGGTCGAACGTTCGAGACAGGTCGGCTCTCCGTGCAGCCGGGTGTCGCCACCGATCTGTCGACCGACGGCAGTGCCGTCAACCCGGAGATCGCCCTGGCCGCTCAACTGGGTCCCGCCTGGACGCTGTGGGGGAGGGCCGGCAGCGCCTACCGGCTTCCGAGCTTCGCGGATCTCTACGCCCCGTCGGCCAGGAGTATCCAGGCCAACCCGGATCTGGAGCCGGAGCGAGTGGTGATCGATGCCGAGGCCGGCGTCAGTTGGACGTCGAGCGCCAGAACCGACGCCGATGATGCCGGCTCCGCGCGGGGAGGCTTGGACGTTCAAGCGGTGGCGTTTTACCGCCGGACGAACAATCCGATCGTGTGGGTCGCCAGCGCGGTCGCGTTGTGGAGTCCCCGCAACCTGGATCGGTTGACGGCGGCGGGTCTGGAGATTCGCGGCGACGTGCCGCTGGGCGATCGAGGGCCCAGGGCGGGCGGATCCTTCACCTTTCAGCGAAGCCGCCTCGGGTTCGGCGACAATCGGAACCCGATGCCCTATCAGCCCGATTTCGCGGGCGACATCTACGTCGGCGGCGTGCTTGCGCATATCTGGCTCCGGGGCGCGGTCAGAATCGAGGGGAGCCGGACGACCACGCTCTCGGCAGTTCGTCGATTGCCGGCGTATGCCTTGATACGCCTCGATGCGAGCCGTGGATTCAGGATCGGTCCCCTCGTCCTGGAGGCCGCCCTGGCGGTCGACAATCTGCTAGACACGCGCTACGAGCTGATCGAACTCTATCCCGAGCCCGGCCGGAGCCTGTTGTTCCGGCTGGAGCTTCGTCGTTGACCCGAGGTAGCCGGGCACGCGCCCCGCTGCCGCAACCAGAGCAGAGACGATATGAGATCAAGCAGGCACAGCGCCGCGCGTTTACGCAACGGTGGACTCGTTTCGATCGGGCTCGGCTTGATGATCGGGGTCGGCCTGGCGACCCTCGCCGGCTGCTCCTCGGACGGAGGTGACCCCACGGGACCGGGAGCGGGCGATCCTCCGGCCGCCCTGCTCGCCCTGCATTCGGTGGGCCAGACGATGCGGGGTTACGAGGTACGCGAAGAGATCTCGCCGTCGGGGGCCGCGATCGACCTGGGCGGACTCTTCGACGGCGATGCGATGGCCGTCGGAGGCGATGTCACGGATCTGACCGCCGTCGTGACCGAGAGCGTTTTCGGAGGGGATCGCGCGCTTGTGGTGGACGTTCCCAGCCGCAGCTCCGTCGCGGTCACCTTTCCGGACGAGACCGTCAACCCGTCCAAGCCCTTCGTGGTCGAGAGCCGTGGGAGCGCCTTCGTGGGTGGGCGCGCCTCCAACTCCGTCTACGAGCTGTCGATCACCGCACCGGAGACGCCGCCTGCGGTTTTTGCCCGAGACGTCGGCGAGTTCATCGAGAAGGTGGTCGTGACGAACGACCGGGTCTTCGCGATCGATTCCAACATCGACGATGTCGGCTTCACCTTCGAGCCGCTCGGAAACAGCCGCGTCGTCGTGTACGACATGGAGGGCACTCACGTGCGCGACATCGAGCTGCAGGACGGATTCCAGGCGACCAACGCCGTTCTCGCGGGAGGACGGATCGTGGTTCTCAACGCGGGCACGCTGTCGCCGACGTTCGTGCCCGAGGGGAACGGGAATCTGTCCATCATAGACCCGGCGACGCTTCAGGTCTCCGGTCCGTTTCCCCTCGGCGGGAACGGCGTCTCCCTGGAGGACGGGGCGGATGGACACGTGTACGTGGCCGTGACGACGGATTTCGTCGATCTCTTTACGCTGCGCTTCGACCCGGCGGCGCCTGGATTCGTCAACGGACCGACAAACCCGATCGCGACGCGGGATGCGACCGGAGAGGCGATCCCGTGCTGGGTTACCACGGCGATTGCCGACGGCCGCCTCGTCTGCGCCACGTTTCGTTCCGCGGAAGCCGGCGACCTTTTCCTGCTGGGTGCGGACGGGAGCTTCCTGGACGTCGTGGAGGGCGGCTTCGGGACGACCGATCTGGAGATCGTGGCGCCCTAGTCGTAGGATTCCGCGGATAGCCACTGGACCTCCGCGGGAGGGAGTCGTGCCGATCGTCACCACGCGCTGCGTGGTTCTTCAGACCTACAGCTACAGCGACACGAGCAAGATCCTGCGCCTGATGACCCGGGAGCATGGACCGCGCTCGGCGATCGCGCGCGGCGCGCTCCGTCCCCGCAGCCGCTTCGGCGGTCTCATCGAGCCGTTCGCCGAGGGCCAGGCAACGCTGTACGTGCGTGAGAACCGGGATCTGGACACGCTATCGGCCTTCGAGCTCTACCGGGAACGACAGGCGTTGGGCTCGGATCTCACCCGCTTCGCCGGAGCCTCCGTGCTCTGCGAGCTGGTGATGCGGCTGGCTCCCGAGCATCGGGACGAGGGCCTCTTCGAGACCCTCGTCGAGGGTTTGGATGCGCTTCTGGATGCCTCCGAGGAGACGGTGGCGGGCACCGTTCTCGGCCGGCTCTGGCGCCTCGTTTCGGTTCTCGGGTTCGCGCCCCACCTCTCCCACTGCGTCTCTTGCGGACGATGCATTCCGGCAGGGGAGTCGGCCCGCTTCGATTCATCCTCGGGCGGTCTAGGCTGCGATCGGTGCGCGGGCTACGGAGAGGCGATCTCGAGCGCCGAGCTGGAGACGCTGCGGGTGCTCGTTGCGACCGGCGACGGCCCGCCGTCCGTCAACGGCATCCAGCGGCGCATCCTCATAGACTTCATCCGTTACCACCTCGCCGAGGGCGTGCGCATACGGTCCCTCGAGTTCCTGGCGCGGGGCATCCGTTGAGGGCGTTCGTAGTCGGTACCGCCGGTCACGTCGACCATGGAAAGACCGCGTTGGTGCGGGCGCTCACGGGCATCGAGACGGACCGGTGGAAGGAAGAGCGGGAGCGGGGACTTACGATCGACCTCGGCTTCGCCCCCCTTTCTCTCGGCGATGGACTGGAGGTCAGCGTCGTCGACGTGCCCGGCCACGAAGACTTCGTGAAGAACATGCTGGCCGGGGCCACGGGTATCGATCTGCTGCTCCTGGTCGTGGCGGCGGACGAGGGCCCGATGCCGCAAACACGCGAGCATCTGGCAATCGCGAGGATTCTGGGCATCGCCGATGGCGTGGTCGCGCTCACCAAGCGGGATCGGGTGGACGAGAGCTGGCTGAGCCTTTGCCGCGACGCCGTTGGCGAGGAGCTGGAGAGAGTCCTCGGGCACGCGGAGTGGCCGATGTTGGCCATATCCTCGGTGACCGGCGAGGGTCTCGAGGAGCTACGAGCCGCGTTGACGGAGCGCGCGGCCGCTCTCGGGAGCTCCGAAGGAGGGGACCTTCTGCGGCTGCCGGTGGATCGCTCCTTCAGCGTTGCGGGCGCTGGGACCGTCGTGACCGGGACGGTCTGGAGCGGGACGGTGACCGTGGGCGACGAGGTGACCGTCTTGCCCGGACGGCACTCCGCCAGGGTTCGATCCCTTCAGGTGCACTCGACCGCCCGGGAGTCGGTAGGGCCGCGGAGAAGGTGTGCCGTCTCCCTGGTCGGGCTGGATCCCGCCCAGGCGCCGCGTGGCGCCGTCGTCGTCGCAGGGAACGGCTGGCGGGAAATTCGACGTCTTGGCGTGCGGTTGTCCGTCCTCTCCCACTCTCCTCGGCGCATCGAGAGCGGTCAACGGGTGCGCGTGTACTTGGGGACGAGGGAGGTGCTCGCGCGGGTCCGCTTACACGCCGCCGGAAGGGGCGTGGAGCCGCTGGAACCCGGCGCTGAGGGGTGGGCGATCCTGGAGTTGGAGGAGGAGCTCGTCGCGCGGGCCCGAGATCGGTTCGTCGTCCGGTTCTATTCGCCGATCACGACGATCGGGGGCGGGATGGTGGCCGAGTTGGATCCGCCGGTTCGCTGGCTGGACCGCACGAGGGGATGGGAGCGCATCCTTTCGGAGGGGAAAGAGGCGCGGCTCGAAGCCGCGGTCGGCCTCTCGGCCGGCGGGGGGGCGGCGGTCGATGGCCTGCCTCTGACCACCGGGCTCTCACCCGAGAAGCTGCGAGCTCTCGAGGGCTCGGCGGAGCTGCCGATCGTGCGGGCAGGAGGGCGCTGGTTCTCGACCGGGGTGGCCGAGGCGGCCCGTCAGGCGCTGCTGGAGGTCGTCGGCCAGTTCCACGCGGCTCGTCCGCGGGCGCCGGGCGTGTCCAGGGAGGCGGTGAGAAGCAAACTGGCCGCCGCGTTCGCCCCAGAGCTCGTGGAGCACGCTCTCGAGGGGGTTTTGAGCGCTGGGCTCATCGTCGCGACCGGACCCGAGCTCCGGCTGAGCACGCACGATGCGCAGCTCACGGAGGCGGAAGGTCGGGTCCGGGCCCGCCTGTTGGCGGAGATCGACGGCGGCGGGTTGGAGCCGCCCATGGTGGGCGAGCTGGGCTCTCGGCTCGGGGTTTCCGACGAGCTCCTGCACGACCTGCTGAGGCTGCTCACGAGGGCCGGAGAGGTAGAGAACGTCAGCCCGGACATATACCTGTCCGCTCGAAGCGCGACGCGCCTCCGGGATGCGGCGGCTCGGGTGTTCGAAGACCGTCTCGTGGCGGCGCCCACCGACTTCAAGCGGCAGTTCGGTGTGACGCGAAAGTACCTCATTCCACTGCTCGAGCACCTGGACCGAACTCGGGTCACGAGGCGTACCGAGGAGGGGCGAGTGTGGAGAGGATAGTCGTGAAACCGGTTCACTCGATGGTTATCAAGTCATTGTGAGAATTGGCTATATCATACTGATGGCGGGCGTGGGCCTCTCATCGCCGGGAGGCGCGCTCGCCCAGGTTTCGGGCGGTACGCCGCAGGCTGCGGAGCTGGACGACTTCTCTCTGGAGCCTGTCTTCCCGAATCCGCTCGCCGGCGAGACCCGCATCTTCTATCGTCTCGGAGACGGTCTGTTCGAAGCCGAGCAGGAGGTCCGCGTAACCCTTCGCGTGTTCAACATCCTGCACCAGCTGGTGGCGGTACCCGTGGCGCTCGACGAGGATGGCCGCCCCGGCGAGCGGATCGAGGAGACGTCCTTCCGTCGTCCGGGCCTCTACGAGGCGCACTGGGACGAAAGGGACCTGGAAGGTCGAACGGTTACGGCGGGTCCCTATTTCGTGGAGCTCAGCGTTGGGGCTCGCAACCGGGTGCGAAAGATCATGCTCGTGCGCTGAGCGGCGAAGCCGACCTCAGCTCGGGTAGTACTGGAAGTGTCCGCAGCTCTGACAGACGTTGAGCTTGTCGTTCGGGTCGGCGTCTGCGGCCCAAGAGGTCGGGACCGCCACGAAGCAACCGTAGCACACTCCGGCCAGCACCGGGACGACGGCGCGCTGACGTGTGCTGATCAAGTGCCGAAACCGCTCCTGGTTGCTCTTTCCCAGCCGTAGCTCCAACTCGGTGATCTTGGCCTCGAGCGCGTCGATCGCCTGCTCGGCGCCCATCTCGAACAAGCCAGTCTCCAACTCCCGAACCCCGCCTTCGTCGAGTGCTCGACGCTGCATGTGGAGATCCTGCATCTCGAGAAGCGTTTCGAGCTGGTCGTGCATCTCTACACGCCTTTCTCCTCCAGCAGCTGCAGGAATCCTTCGGCGTTCTCGACCGCCGCGAGCCGCTCTGGCACGTCGGCTTCTTTGCTGAACTGGGCGATCTTGCCGAGCACGGGCAGATACTGGTTGGAGACCTCGAGCGGTGGAGCGACGATGAGAAAGACGTAATGGACGGGCTTCTCGTCGATCGCCTTGAAATCCAGACCGGCCCCGTGCCTTCCGAAGGCGACGCGAAGGCGGTTGACGACCAGGGAGCGGCAGTGCGGAATGGCGATCCCCCTGCCGATTCCTGTGGACCCCAGGTTCTCGCGCCGCTTGAGCATCTTGAACAAGATGCCCTCGGATTTCTCATCAAGGTGGAAGAGACCGACCAGCTTCTTCAGAGTCTCGTCCTTGGTCTCCGTGCTCAGGTCCAGGTCGATCGCGTCAACGGAAAAGAAATCTCTGAGTCGCATCTATCGAATCCTCCGGAAGAGGCAATGTCGCGCACCCATGCAGTATATTCCTGCTTGCGAAAAGCTGTCAAAACAGTGAAATGGAGATCCGAGCGGCAATGGCCGGGTTCAGCTATTGGCAGATCCGCACTTTTCTCGAGGTGCTGCTCCATGCCATGGGGGCGCGTCGCGCCGTCCTCTGGCACCTGGATGGCGCCGCGGACGAGTGGGTCATCGAGGACCAGGTGTCGGCGCGCGGGCCCGCCAGGAGCTCGCCGCTGGCGTCCGAAGGCCATCCCTTCACGTGGGCGGCGCGTGAGGACCTCGTGCTGCAGGTGCTCTCGACGGAGCTCTTCAAAGGCTCGCCCGAAGGGGAGTGGTCGCTGGTGGCGCCGGTGAGCGAGTGGGGGCGGCTGGTGTGCCTCTCTTTCGCCGGCTCTCCGGGCGTGAACGCGCGCACGGCGATCGAATCGGCGGTACAGCACCTGCGTGCCATCTCACCGTGGGAAGGCCTCGAATGAGGCGTGGCGAGGACCAAATGGGGAAGGGGCAGGGTAGGAAAGTAGTCGCGGGGGCGATCAGGTTTCGACGTGTGCGCCCGAAACCGTGGTAGCGTGCCGAGGTCTCGGACCCTCGTAAAACACCGGGAACAAAACACAATTGCCAACGATAACTTGGCTCTGGCCGCGTAACTAGCGCGGTCCGTCTGACGCTTGGCCCGGCCCGAGGCGGGGCATCAGGCGACGCTGTATCGGGCTGGACGGGGTCCGCAGGCCGCGGGCGATTCCGTCGAGACGGGCGAAAGCCCATTGGCGGCTGGCCGACCGAAGGTCGTCTACGAACCTGAGGAAGGCGAGAAACTGAAGCGTAGACTACGCACGTAGACGCTGCGGGCGAAGGCCTCGCGGACGCGGGTTCGATTCCCGCCGCCTCCATCACCGCAGACCGAGGCGCCGGCTTCCTCTGGAGGCTCGGCGCCCGGCCTTTTTTTATGGGTCGGTAGGCGACTCGGCCGTGACCGCCGCGGATGAGGGACGGCAACGATGCTTGACGAGATTCGAGAGCAGCTGAGCGAGGAGACGGAGCGTCTCCTGCACGAGCTCGAGGTGGTTCTTCCCAAGGCGATCGAACATGCCCTGGAGCTCGGCGATCTGCGGGAGAACTCGGAATGGCACGCGGCCCTGGAGCGACAGGGCTTCGTGCACGCGCGGCTGGACTACATCCGCCGGCGTTTGGGCGAACTCCAGGACATCGACATAGAGACGATTCCGCACGACCGGATCGGCTTCGGATCGCGCGTGACGCTCAGGGACGTCGAGGATGGCTCGACCGAGGTCTATACCCTGGCCTTCGGCGAGCAAATCGACTTCGAGAAGGCCGAGATCTCCATGGCTTCGCCGTTCGGCAAGGCGCTGCTCGGGCGCCGGCCGGGCGACGAGGTGAGCGTCGTCCTGCCGAGTGCGACGGTACGCTACGAGATCCTCGAGTTCTCCAGCATCCAC
>JAUVMT010000096.1 GCA_030600085.1 Gemmatimonadales bacterium
CCCCGAGCGACCGTTTGCCCCGAGCCTCGCTCGCACCAGCACCGGGACGGCGTTCGATGCGCGTTCCCTGGGCGGCTCGGAGAGCTGCGGCACGGCCGGTTGCCACGAGGAGATCCTCAAGGAGTGGAAGGTCAGCGCGCATCGCTACTCCGCGATGGATGTCGCCTTCCAGACCGTTCAGACGGTCATGGCGGAGCAGAACGGTGCCGAATCGACCCGCTACTGCGGCGGTTGTCACGATCCGATCTCGCTGTTCTCCGGAGCCAAGAACGTCTTTGCCGATGACTTGACGAACCTCATAGGCTACCAGGAGGGCGTCTCCTGCATCGTGTGCCACGCGATCCGGGAGACCGACGTGAAGGGCAACGCCAACTACGTCGTCGCCCAGCCCGAGCGCTATATGTTCGAGCTCGGGGAAGGGAACAGATCGCGCTTCTTCCGGGACTTCCTCATCCGCTCCTATCCGAGGTATCACATCGAGACGCTGCAGCACCGTCTTTTCAAGAGCCCGGAGTTCTGCGCGGCCTGCCACAAGCAGTTTATCGACGAGGAGATCAACCAGGTCGGCTGGGTGCAGCTCCAGAACCAGTACGACAACTGGCGGAAGAGCCGGTGGAACGAGCCGGGAGATCCGACGAAGACGATCGAGTGCCGCGAGTGTCACATGCGTCTCGTAGAGTCCGTTGATCCAGCCAGCGGCGACGACGCCGACTACAACCGCACGTCGCGCGATGCGCAGCACCGCAGCCACCGCTTTCTGGCGGCGAACCAGTTCATGCCTCTCGCCCTCGAACTCGAAGGGGCGGAAGAGCACGTCGAGCTCACCGAGCGGTGGCTCCAGGGCCAAATCGACATTCCGGAGATCGCCCACAAGTGGCGCACCGGGCCGGCGGTGCCGATAGAGCTGGTCGTACCGGACACCGTGGAGGCGGGGGAGGAAGTCAGGCTCCAGGCGCTGATCACCAACAACAAGGTGGGGCACGATTTCCCGACGGGTCCCCTGGACATCATCCAGGCGTGGGTGGAGGTCGTCGTTACCGACCAGACCGGCAGTGTGGTGTTCGAATCCGGCAGTCGAGATCAACGGCACTTCATCGAGCCGGGCTCGTTCATGTTCAAGGCAGAGCCGGTCGATCAGTACGGGAAGCTCATCGACCGCCACAACCTCTGGGAGATGGTCGGCGTCCGGTACCGCCGCGCCCTCTTCCCCGGCTTCTCGGACCGTGCCGAGTTCGCCTTCTCGTGCCCCGCGTCCATGATCACCCCTCGAGAAGAGGCAGGGGCGGGTGCGTCCTATCAACAGGCCGAGGCCGGTGCACCTCTTGATCAGCAGGTCGAGTTTCGGGTGCCACCACACCGCGTCACCTCCCTCCATGTCTCGGCGAAACTGCTTTACCGGAAGGCGGATCAATTCCTTCTCAACTTCCTCTTCGGGGAAGAATCCGGCATCACGGCGCCTGTCACGGTTATCTCGGAGGACGAGAAGACGATCCACGTACGCGCGATGTAGCGGCGCGGCCGCCTATGCCTGCAGCCCTTCCACGGCGCAAGCGCTATCTGCTCCTGACGGTCGGCCTCGGCCTCGTCTTCGCGGGCGGGATCACCCTTCTCGTGTGGCGCGTCACGAGACCGGAGCCGACCTACCGGCCCGGTGAGGCTATCGAGGGACTCACCTCCGAGCTCGCCAGAACGCTTCCGGAGGACCACCCGCGCGTGCTGCTCACGGACGTGACGGAGGAGGCCGGCATCGGATTTCGGCACTTCTCGGGCTTGCGCTCCTCGCAGCTTCCCGAAGACATGGGCTCGGGCGCGGCCTGGGGCGATTACGACAACGACGGTTGGCTCGACCTGTACGTGGCAAACATGGTCGGGTCCCTGACAATGTCACCGGACGAAGTGGCCGGGTCGCCGGCCCATGCGGCTCTGTATCACAACGACGGAGACGGGACGTTCAGTGAAGTGAGCGCCGCAGCAGGCGTACAGTTCCGGGGCTGGGCGATGGGCGTCGGTTGGGGCGACTACGACAACGATGGATGGCTCGACCTCGTCGTCACCGCGTACGGCGAGAACGCCCTCTACCACAACAACGGCGATGGCACGTTCACGGAACGCGCCGAGGAGGCGGGACTCGGGGGCCTCGAAGGCTTCTGGGCCGGCGCCTCGTGGGGAGACTATCAGCGGGACGGCCACCTGGATCTCCACGTGGCCGGCTACGTGAGGTACGAACGGCTTGCCGAACCAAGGACGTCCTCCGGCTACGACGTGGAGGAGCCAGCGACCATCAACCCCTCCTCCTTCCCGCCCGAGCGCAACCTCCTCTACCGCAACGACGGAGACGGGACATTCAGCGAGGTGGCCGCCGAGGCCGGCGTGCTGGGAGAACAGGGCAAGAGCCTCGAGGCCGTGTGGACCGATTTCGATCAGGACGGCTGGTCGGACCTGTACGTGGCCAACGACGTCTCCGACAACGTCCTCTATCGCAATCTGGGCGACGGCTCCTTCGTCGACATCAGCCACGCGGCCCGGGTGGCGGATTACCGCGGCGCCATGGGTATCGCCGTCGGAGACTGGGATGGGGATTCCGACATGGATATCGTGGTCACCCATTGGATGGCTCAGGAGAACGCGCTTTACAGCAATCGTTCTTCCGAAGTGGCCGAGGCGGCTTCGGCGGAGGAGTCCTCTTCGCCTCTCCGCTTCAGGGACGAGGCGGATCGCTTCGGCCTCGGCCAGATCGCGCTGGACTACATCGGCTTTGGCACTTCCTTCTTCGACTACGACAACGACGGTCGGCTCGACCTCTTCGTCACCAACGGCAGCACCTTCCAGCAACGCGAAAACCCCCGCCTCCTCGTCCCCATGCCGGACCAGCTGTTCTGGAATCGGGGAGCCGATGAGGGCTTCTACGACGTCTCGTCGGTGAGCGGCGAGTACTTCCAGCGCGAGTACGGGGGGCGAGGAGCGGCGTTCGGAGATTACGACAACGACGGCGATGTGGACGTCTTCATCGTCAACAACGACGGTCCGGCCATCCTGCTCCGGAACGACGGCGGCAACCGCAACCGGTGGCTCGAGGTCCGGCTCGAGGGCAGGCAGAGCAATCGCTCCGCGATCGGTGCCCGGCTTCGCCTCGTGGCCGGAGGCACGGTCCAGGTCCGGGAGGTGGGCTCGCAGGCCTCGTATCTCTCCCAGAACAGCCTCACGGAGCACTTCGGGCTAGCGGCCGCCCTGAGGGCGGACACGCTCGAGATCCTGTGGCCGAGCGGCTCTCGCCAGGTGTTTGTGGACGTCGCCGCTGATCAGGTACTGGACGTCGTGGAGGGCGAGGAACCGACGACGACGGCCGGAGGGACCGAAAGGGAGCAGGTCCTCCGGTTTTGGGCATTGTACCGGGAAGCGACCGATCACCGCGTTGCCGGCCGGACTCGGGAGGCGGCAACGACCTACGAGAGCGCACTGGACCTGAAAGACGACCACGAAGATGCGCTGTACTACGTGGGGAACATGTACATGGACCTGGGCGAGCACGCGTCAGCCGAGGAGGCGTGGCGACGTCTCGTGCAGGTCAGCCGTTCCAGTGCGAAGGCACACTCCAGGCTCGGCGACCTCTACGTCTGCTCGGAGCTGGACGAGTTCTTCGATCTCGATGCAGCAGAAGCAGCGTTCCGGCTGGCTCTGGACATCAATAGGGAGGACGTCGGCCCCCTCCTGCAGCTCGGTCAGATCGCCCTCCTCCGCGGCGACATCACGAAGGCGCTCGGCTATTTCGAGGCCGTGATCGGCTCCAACGACTCGAGCGTGGACGCCCACTTCTTCAGGGGGTACATCGCTTGGAAGAGAGGCGAGACTCACCGGGCCCAGGAGTCGTTTGCGCGGGCAGTCAGTCTGGCCCGGCCCACGGAGCCCGCCGACGGGATGTCACGGGAAGGTGACACCCGCACTGGATCGTCGCCGCTGGTTCTCTCCTCATCGACGTGCCGGGGATTGGGTGCTCACACCGACGACCTCCGGGCCGTCGAGCATTCCGCCGCGGCGGGAGAGGCGGAGCCGAGCTACCGCCGGCTCGACCGTTTCCTCGATGAGGTGAGACGAAAGCTTCCGTAGTAGCTGCCCGGCCGGCGCATTGACGGAGACTGTTCTCTTGTCCGATCGCGAGCAACACAAGTGGTGGCAGACCGCAGCCGTGTATCAGGTCTATCCAAGAAGCTTCAGGGACACGACCGGAGACGGCGTTGGAGACCTGCAGGGTATCATCGACAAGATGGACTACTTGAGCGACACACTCGGCGTGGACGCCTTCTGGATGAGTCCGTTCTATCCTTCGCCGATGGCGGACTTCGGGTACGATGTGTCGGACTATTGCGACGTGCATCCGATGTTCGGTGATCTCTCGACGTTCGATCAGCTCGTGGCGTGCGCCCACGAGGCCGGCCTCAAGGTGATCATCGACTTCGTGCCGAACCACTCGTCGGATCACCATCCCTGGTTCATCGAGTCACGAAGCTCACGCGAGAACCCTCGACGTGACTGGTATGTGTGGCGGGACCCGAAGCCGGACGGCTCGCCGCCCAACAACTGGCTCAGCGTGTTCGGTGGCTCGGCCTGGGAGCTGGACGATCGGACGGGTCAGTACTACCTGCATTCCTTCCTGAAGGAACAGCCAGATTTGAACTGGCGGAATCCGGCGGTGAAGGCGGCGATGCTCGACAACATGCGGTTCTGGCTCGACCGCAACGTGGACGGATTTCGAATCGATACGGCCCTGTTCATCATGAAGGATCCCGCAGCGCGGGATAATCCGCCGAACGCCGGCGGCTCGCCGCACCTTCACAAGTCGTTGGGCGCGTACGACGCGCAGGTGCACCTGCATGACCAGGGACACGCAGACGTGCATCAGGTCTTTCGCGAAGTGCGGGCGCTCCTGGAGGAGTACGAGCCGCCACGCATGGCGTCAGGGGAGATGCACGTCTTCGACTGGTACGAGTTGGGATCATACTACGGGGTGGAGCTCGACGAGCTGAGCATGCCGACCAACTTCGGGCTCTTGGAGGCGCCCTGGACCGCGAGGGGTATTCGTGGGGTCGTGGACGGTGTGGAGGCGGCAATTCCACAGCGCGCGTGGCCCAATTACGTCTTGGGCAGTCACGACGACGAGCGCCTGGCAACCAGACTCGGAGAGCACGGGAGCCGCCAGGCGGCAGTTCTGCTGCTCACGTTGCGCGGATCGCCAACGCTGTACTACGGTGACGAGCTCGGAATGCGCGAAGCCGAGATTCCGCCGGACAGGCGGCAGGATCCCTGGAGCATGACGGAACCGAGCCTGGGTCGCGATGGCTGCCGAACGCCGATGCAGTGGTCGCCAGAGCCTGCCGCCGGGTTCACGTCGGCCCATGAACCATGGCTACCCGTTGGGGGCGACCACGCCGTTCGGAATGTCCGATGCCAGCTTCTGGATCCGGATTCGCATCTCAACCTGTATCGCAGGTTGCTGTCGCTGAGGCGGGGCTCGGCGGCTCTCAGAACCGGGTCGTATCTGCCCGTGGATCGCGTTCCTCCCGAGTGTTTTGTCTTCGAACGCTCCCAGGGCACCGAGCGCGTGCTCGTTGCCGTCAATTTCACACCTGAGCCGCTCTCTATTGACACCTCGGGGTTCGCCGGCCGGATCGCGGTATCCACCCACCGCGTGAGCGAGGGTAACGAGGTCGGGCGGGCGCTCCATCTCCTACCATACGAGGCCGTCGTGGTGGTGTGATCTGCAACTCGGCCGCGACCGCAGCCAACCCGAGATCGGTGTAGGTCGCTCGAGGGACCGCCAGCGATCAACGCATCACAAGCCGATCGCGTCCAGCTCGTCGAACGACAGCACCGGCACGGCGCCCTTCTTCGTCGCGACCAGGGCCGCGTAGCGGTTTGCAGCGTCGAGGGTCTCTTCTGGCGTGGCGTTCCGGACGAGCCGATGAGCCATCGCGGCCGTGAACGCATCGCCCGCGCCCACCGCGTCACCCGTGGACGTATCGATCTCCACGCCGGGTGCAGAGACCGTTCCCCGCTGCGTGGTGATCGAAGCACCGCCCTTACCCCGAGTCACGCACACGGCCTGCACCCCGACGCTCTCGAGAAGCCACGGGATGAGCGACGGTTTCTCGAGCCGGGTGCTGGTTCGGGCGACCTCCGGTTCACTCATCTTGACGACGTCGGCAACCCGAAAGGCAGCATCGATGACGTCCGCATCGATGAAGGGAGGACGGAGGTTCAGATCGAAGACGACGAGTGCCTGGCCGCGCGCTTCCGACAGGAGTTGGCGGATGGCCGCGCGGCTTGGCTTGCGTCGCTGCGCGAGCGAGCCGACGCAGATGGCATCCGCCGCGAGCATGAGCGCGCGGGCATCATCTTCTGCCGCGATGCGATCCCACGCCACATCTTCGGTGATCGCATACCGAGGCTCGGAATCCTCGATCGTCACCGACACGGTGCCCGTGGGCCTGGTGTCGTCGCGTTGCACATAGTCGGTAACGACACCTCGCCCGCGAAGAAACGCGACCAGCTCCTCCCCGGCCGCATCGTCCCCCACGCGCGTGATGATCACACCTCGATCACCGAGGCGCGCGGCATGGCAGGCACCGTTGCACGGCGCTCCGCCCGCCCTCCGCTGATCCGGAAACACGTCCCAGAGCGCCTCGCCGATGGCTACGATCGTCTTGGGCATCAGCGGCCACCCCGTATCTGCCATCCACGCTCTACCACCACGCGATCACGAAGACCGCGATGAGCACGAGCGTGGCGGCAGACTGGTACCGGTAGTTTTTGTACCACGGGAGGCGGGCGAGCTCCGACGCCTCTTCCGCAAGAAGAGCCGGCGACCACGTCAGAGTGCGCACGACCTCTTCATCGGGCCTTTCCGTGGCGAGGCTCACGACCACGAGGGCGACGAGCGAGATCACCAGCAGGATCGGCGCGAGGTACAGAAAGTGCATGACCGGCGTGCCCGCCGCGGCCATCCGGAGTTGCTCCGGCGTGAGCGCTTGCGTCTGGATGATGACGGACCCCGAGAGCGCGAGCACGAGGATGACGGCTGCCGCCAGGTGGCCGGCCACGAGCCCCGCAAAGGCGCCGTCCCCGTTCGCACGCTTCCAGAACACGCCGGCGAAGAAGCACGCGACGATCGGCGGAGCCAGGTACGCCAGCATCTGCTGCAGGTACGTCCAGATGTTCGGGAACTTGATGATCTGAGGTGCCCAGAGGATCGCGAGCGACATGAACACGAAGGTCACGATTCGACCGGCGATGACCAGGCTGTGATTCGGCAGGTTGGGCTTGATCTTCTTGATGAAGTCCATGGTGACCAGCGTCGAGGCGGAATTGAGCGTCGAGTCGACGCTCGACATGATCGCCGCCACCAGCGCCGCGATGATCAGCCCGCGGATGCCGACCGGCAGTAGGTCGAACATGAGGGTCGGAAAGATGAGGTCCGGGTTCTCCGCCAGAGCCGGATAATCGGCTGCCGAGTACAGCAGCCGCCCGAATATGCCCGGCAACACCATGAGGAAGATGATGGGGAGTTTGAGCACGCCGGCGAACAACGCGCCCCAACGTCCGTGGTGAAGGTCCTTTGCGGCCAGGGTGCGCTGAACCATGAACTGGTTGGTACCCCAGAAGTAGAAACCCAGGAGAAACACGGTGACCAGTCCGGGCCACGGCATGACCGGATCCGATGCCGGCCGAATGATCGACAGGTCATCCGCCGGCACCATCGCCACCACGGCGGACCAGGAGCCTCCGATCGCGTCGAAGGACAGCACGGTGACGAGGAAGGCACCGATCAGCAGCAGAACGGCCTGCACCGCGTCTGTATAGACGACCGC
>JAUVMT010000058.1 GCA_030600085.1 Gemmatimonadales bacterium
ATGTCACTCATCGGATTCCACAAGCTGCTCATCTCCACGGCGATCCTCTTCTGCGCCCTCTTCGCGGTCTGGCAGGGGATGATCTTCACGAGAACGGGCACGGCCTTGAACGTCGCGCTGGCGGCCGCATTCGCCCTCGCCGCGGCGGGGCTCACCTACTACCTGGCGAACCTTCAACGCTTCCTGAAGAGGGATTCCTGAGCCGCGATCAGGCGCCAGCTCCGTGAGCCCCACTCACGAGCAACGCATCCGCCCCACGGGCCCGTAGCTCCTCTGCCACGAGCCGGCCGAGGCCCACCGCCTCGCCAACGGGGCCTCTCGTGGAGGCCCGAATCGCCTGGCTGCCGTCCTGCGACAGCACCGCGGCGTGCAAGGTGAGGTCTTCTCCCTTCCGCACCGCCAGAGCGCCGATCGGAATCTGACATCCGCCGCCGAGGGCGGCCAAGACCGAACGCTCGCAGTCCGTTTCGGCACGCGCGCGCTGATCCTCGATCGCATCCAGCAGGCCATGCACGCGTTCGTCGTCCGCCCTTCCCTCGATCCCTAGCGCTCCCTGGCCCGGTGCGGGCAGCCACGCCGGCGCCTCGAGGGCCCGCATCGTGGCCGAGAACATCCCGAGGCGCTTGAGGCCGGCTGCGGCGAGGAGGAGCGCGTCGTACTCGTCGCGCTCGAGCTTGGCCAGCCTCGTTTCCACGTTTCCCCGTACGTCGAGAGGCCGGCATTCGGGTCTGGCGTTGAGCAGCTGGGCTCGGCGGCGCAGCGAGGAGGTCCCGACGCGGGCCCCATCCTTTAGCTCCGAAAGCCGAAGTCCTTCCGTGGAAACGAGGACGTCGGCCGGATCTTCCCGCTCCGGCACGGCGAGCAGGCCCAGGCCGGGCGGCAGATCGGTGGGCAGATCCTTCAGGGAATGCACGGCGATGTCGATCTCGCCGTCGAGGATCGCGGCGTCGAGCTCGGCCGTGAACAGGCCCTTGCCGCCGATAGCCGGAAGGGGAACGTCCCGCTTCCGGTCCCCCTCGGTGTCCATCCAGACGTTTTGCACCTGGAGCTCGGGCCATGCGGCGCTCACGAGCCTCGCGACCCATTCGGCCTGCGAGCGCGCGAGCGCCGATTTCCGGGAGCCTATCAGAAGGGTCTCACGCATCGTCGCGCCGTGGGCCACTCGCGCCCGGCTGCGACCCGGCCTCGGCCGTCGCCGGCATCCCGGCGTCCCCCGTCGTCTCGTCGTCCGATTCGTCACCCCCATCCTGAAGCAGCTGCTTGAGGATCGGCGGCACCAGGAAGGTCGAGAGTATGACCATGATAAGGACGGCGCTGTAGACGGCGTTCGAGAGGATCCCCTCCTGCAGACCGATCGCGGCAAAGATCAACCCCACCTCGCCACGGGGGACCATGCCGACACCGATCGCGATCCGGTTGATGCCCGGCGTCCTGATCGCGAAGCCTGCCACGACCTTTCCGATGATGGCGATCACCGTGAGGATCAGCCCGACCGTCATCACCTGGCCGCTGAAATCCTCGCTCCCCGGAACGAAGAGCCACACGTTCACCGGCGCCCCGACGACGACGAAGAAGATCGGCGTGAAGACGTCGGCTACTGGCTCGATCCGCTCGACCACGGCGTCGAACTGGTTGGTGGAGGAGAGGATGATGCCGGCCGCGAAGGCGCCGATGATCATCGCCGAGCCGGAGAGGTCGGCCAGCGCGGCCAGCAGGAGCGCGAAGCAGACCGCCGTCACGAGGAGAACGCCTCGCACCCGCATCCGGTCCACGACGTTGAACAGGTAAGGGGCCGCACGGTTTCCGACGACGACGGCCAACACGAGAAAGCCGACGGCGAAAGCGAAGATCTTTCCGATCGCGAGCACCCCGACCGCCATGCCGCTTGCCAGGCCGGCAACGACGGCCAGGATCACGATGCCCAACACATCGTCGATCACCGCGGCTCCGATGATGATCCGGGCTTCGGCCGTGTGCATCTTCCGGAGGTCGGAGAGAACGCGTGCCGTGATTCCAACCGAGGTCGCCGTCAGGGTGGCGCCCACGAAGATCGCCACGACCCAGAAGTCGATGCCGCCGGGCTGAACCCCGATCGACGGATTGGTGGTGTACCAGTACAGGAAGCCGAGGCCGAACGGGAGCAGGACGCCCACCAGCGCCACCGAGGCCGCCTCCTTCCCGATCCGGAACATCTCCTTCAGGTCGGTCTCCAGACCGATCTCGAACAGGAGGATGGAGACGCCGATCTCGGCGAAGACATGGATGACCTCGCCCATCTGCGTGTTGCCCGCCGGGATGACCCCCAGAACGCTGCCCCCGAGTATCACGCCGGCGAGGAGCTCCCCCAGCACGGCCGGCTGCCCGATCCGCTCGGCCGCTTCACCGAAGAGCTTTCCAACCAAAAGGATGGCGATCAGGATCAGGAAGACGTGCGAGATCTCCAGTCGGTGCCCGTCCTCCTCCACTCCCTCGACGGAGGCCTCGCCGTGCTCCTCCACTCCCTCGACGGATGCCTCACCCTGGCCGGATTCTTCCGGGGGGGGTGTGGAAGCCAATCTCGCGACCTCCAAAGCCTCCGGCGAATCCGCGAACAGGCGACCGGGAAGCTCCCACGCGGAGGAGCCGAAAACGATCCACACTCCCGCCAGGACGGCGGCCGGCCGGCGGATCCGGCGCCACACCTCGGTCACAACGTCTCGGCCTCGAGGGTGCGCAGGATGATCTTCTGTGACCTGTTGCGCTCCTCCGGCTCAGCTACCAATCCGACTGCGCTCCGTCCACGATCTTCTGGGTCAGGTTGTCCAGCGCGATCGTCTCTCCGACCTCTTCCTGCTCGTTCTCCGGCTCGTACTCGCCGACCCCGGTCACCGAGCGTGAGCTCCAGTACATCTCGTCGAGCTCCGTGTCGAAGATCTCCACTTCAGCGGTAATGGTGATGCGGCGCTGGAAGACCTGGGTCGTCTCCCCCTGCTGGGCGTCGAAGTTGAGAGCGATGTCGGTGTACCGGGTGATCCGGGCGGTCACGATGAGGTCCGCCTCGCCCTCCGCGGCCAGTTGGAGCCCCAGCTTGCTCCGAACGGCATCCAGGAGGGACTGCGTCATCCTCTCGGTGAGCGTGAAACGGGGCGTGTCGTTCTGGACCGGCGGCACGAAGGCCGTGTTCATGTGGGAGGGCAGCCCACCGCCCCCGGAGAAGCCGTAGCACCCGCCGCTGGCGAGAGCCGCGACCAGGCTACATGCGATGAGGTAGGTCGTAGATCTCGGCAGCATGTTTGGTCAGCACCTCGGTCGCCTCGGTCAATTCCCAGCGGACGCGTCGTGATTCTACAAAATCGCGATACTCGGCGCTCCTTGGCCACACCCCGAGGCCGTCCCACGAGACTTCGATTCGTTTCCGCACGCGTCCCGAGCGGCGCTCCTCGAGCCGAAGGACGCGAAATCCCTGCACGTGAGCGAACAGAGAGTCGCTCCCCACCGGAAACACCAGGACCTGCGAGCTGTCGGCGAGAAATCCGCGGCCAGGCGGCGTCCCGCCGGGCCGGAAGATTCCCGCCATCGCGTAGAGGAAGACCGGGCCCGGCAGTCTCACCTCCTCGATCTGGCCCAGGGTGGTCAGACCGCTCGGCGTGAGCGAGACACCCATCGATGCATCTCCCGGCGCGAAGAGATCCAGTCTGAGAGAGTCGGTCGGGTTGTATCGCGCCACCCCCTCCCCACTCAACTGGCCGTGCTCGTCCGCGTACTGCCAATCGAAGCGCAGCCGGAAGGGTCCGGGAGGGCCGGTGGCCTCGTGCACGCGCGCTGCCACGATCTCGGGATCGGCGAGCGGCGGTCCGGTCTGTACCTGCTTGGAGCACCCGGCGATCGCCGCCAGGATCAGCACGGCCGCCAACGAACAATGGCCGGCGCCGCGAGAGACCCCGGGCTCCCGGTCCGAGCCCCTACGGGAGGCGATGCTCACGGGTGCGTTCATGGCGCGGCTGGCTGCAGGGCTTCGCGCACCTCCTGAGGGATCCTGCGCGTTCGGCCTTCGCCATCGACGCACGCGAGGTCTGTGCGAGCCCTGGCGAGCAGGCGCTCACCAGGGCCGATGATCTCGTAGGCGAACTTGACCGAGCGGCTCCGCGGCGCCTCCACTCTCGTCTCGATGCGCACCGTCTCCTCGTAGTGCGCCGCGGCGCGATACTCCACCTCCAGGCGCGTCACGGGCATGAACACCCCGTTTCGCTCCATCTCGGAGTACGAGACGCCGCGCTCGCGCATCATCGAGGTGCGGCCGAGCTCACACCAGACGACATAGACTCCATGGTGGGCACAGCCCATCTGATCCGTCTCCGCGTATCGAACCGTCACCTCCACAGAGTGCGAGGGCCCATCCACGCCCCGCGTTTCGCGCTCGGGTTCACGCGATCTATCTTCCGGCATGACCGCTTCCGGTACGACCGCTCGACCCACCATCGTCGTCTCCGACATTCACCTGGGCGAGATCCCGCCGGATGGCGAGCAAACGTTCCTCGCCTTCCTGGAGTCGCTGCCCGGCAAGATCGACGAGCTGTTGATCAACGGCGACCTGTTCGATTTCTGGTTCGAGTACCGCAGCGTCATCCTGCGTCGCTACTTCCCGGTCCTGCGCCGCCTCGCCGACCTGGTCGACGCGGGCGTGCGGGTTCGTCTCGTCGGTGGAAACCACGATGCCTGGACGGGCAGCTTCCTCGGCGATGATGTCGGGATCGAGTTGCTCGACGCTCCCGTCACCACCGAGCTGGCGAACCGGCGCGCCTACGTGGCTCACGGCGACGGCCTGCTGGACGGCGAGGGCGCCTATCGGGCGTTCCGAGGACTGATCCGGAGTCGAGCCGTCCGCGCTCTCTTCCGACTCGCGCCACCGGATCTCTCGCTCCCGCTCGTGCGGCGGGTCAGCGGGACGCCGGCCCGCCTGGAAGGCCGGGCGGGGGATGATCACGAGCGGGCCGATCGCCTCGGCGAACATGCCCGAGCCTTGCTCGCGAGCCGCCCCGAGATCGACCTCGTCGTCTTCGGGCACACCCACCGGCCCGAGTTGGTCGAGGTAGAGCTCGGGCGCCACTATCTGAACGCCGGAGACTGGATCCACCATCGCAGTTACGCGGTGCTCACGGCCGATTCGATCGAGCTCAGGCACTGGCACCCAGACTGACCCACTCCAGGCTGTCGACCGGCTCTCCCAGGAACCGCTTCGCCACAGCGCCGAACTGTCGGGCGTCATCCGTCACGAAGTAGCGGGCCGTGCCGGGGCGGCCGGTCGGCTCCGCGGCGATCTCCAGGTCGGCCAGAGTGCTGGCAACGACCGACGCCGTGGCCTCCGCGGAATCGATGAGCTCCACTCCCGCAGCGACTTCGGTGAGAAGCGGCTTGAGCAGCGGGTAGTGGGTGCAGCCGAGCACCAGCGTGTCGATCTCTCTTCGCAGCAGAGGCTCCAGGTACCGCTCGGCCGTGAGGCGCGCCACGTCACCCTGCGTCCATCCTTCCTCGGCAAGCGCGACGAAGAGGGGACACGGCACGCTCATGACGGTCGCGTCGGGGCGCAGCTCCCGGATCACGCGCTCGTAGATGCCGCTCTCGATCGTGCCCTGCGTCCCGATGACCCCGATCCTGCCGTCGCGGGATCTCCGGACCGCCTCCGTCGCGCCCGGCTCGATGACGCCGACCACGGGGACCGGCACGCGCGACGCCACATCGTCCGCCGCCCGCGCGGTCGCGGTATTGCACGCGATCACGATGAGCTTCACGTCCCTGGCGAGCAGAAAATCGGCGGCTTCACCGGCGTATCGCCGGACCGTGTCCGGAGACTTGGGCCCGTAGGGGACGCGCGCGGTGTCCCCCAGGTAGAGAATCGACTCGAGGGGAAGTTGCTCGCGCAGGGCGTGCACCACCGTCAGCCCTCCGACGCCCGAGTCGAAGACGCCGATCGGCGCGTGCGGAAGCAGCTCCGGAGGGCGGTTCATCTCGACCAGGCCATTCGTGTCAGAACAGCTTCACGGGATAGCTGAACTCGACGCCGGGAGAGCCGTCCGACGGCGGACGCACCTCGCCTTCGAAACTGGTGAATTGTGCCGATACCCAGGCGTCCACACCGCTGAGCAGCGCCCAGAGGCCGGTGAAGAGTATCCAATCCTCCCGGGCCTGCTTTCGGCTGTCGACCAGCTCCTCGTCTTCAGCGCGCTCGGCCGCGTTCACCTCCGCGTTGGCCTTCAGGATCATGAAGATGCCGCCGGACCACACCGTGAAGTAGATGGCACCTCGCGCCGGCTGGCGCGCGGCGGTTTGACCCCAGCCCGGAACGATGACCGAGCGGAGCATGGCGCCGGCAGGACTGACCGGCTGCTTGCGATCCGGGGCCGCCTGAGCGGCTGTGTCCTGGCCGGCGGGAGGAGGCTCCGGTTCTTGCGCTCGCAGACCCGGGGCCGCGGCGGTAAACGCCAGGGTCGCGGCGGTGAGCGGCACGGAGAGGAACCGGCAACGCGCCGATTGGCAAATGGCGGGAGCGTCTGGGAATCGAACCCAGCCAACGACCTTCACGGCCGTCGTGTCGGTTTTGAAGACCGCAGGAGACACCAGTCCTCCATCCGCTCCCGTGGACCCTGGTGCACCGGGCGTTGCGTCGCCGGCGGCTTCGGAGCTCACCGTCGCTTCGCCACCACGTCCACCTCGATCCGCGCGTCCTTCGGAAGACGAGCCACCTCGACCGTGGACCGGGCGGGATACGGCTCGTCGACGTACTCCGCGTAGATCCCGTTCACGGTGACGAAATCTTCCATGTCGGCCAGGAAGATCGTCGTCTTCACCACAGCGCCGAAATCGAGCCCGGCCGCCGCGAGCACGCCTTGCAGGTTCTGCATGACGCGGTGCGTCTGCGCCTCTATCCCGTCGACGAGCTCGCCGGTCTCGGGATCCAATCCGATCTGACCGGAGGAGTACACCATCCCCTCGGTTTGGATCGCCTGCGTGTAGGGGCCGATGGCCCCGGGAGCCTCGTCCGTGCGAACCGGTTTCATGCCTGTGTCTCCCTTCCTTCGTCGGCGGTCGGAGGCGTTCGCGCTCGGCCAGAAACCTGAGAGCCCAGAGGCCGGTTGGCCAGCGGTTGCGCCGAGTTGTCGTCGGATCTAACCTGCGTTTGAATGTCAATCTCCCGCGCCTCTCCCATCCGTTGGCTCAACGAAGCACTCAAGGCCGCGGCGTACCGGGTCCAGAGCTACTTCGGCCTGCTCGGACGGGTCCTGGCGTCCGCCGTGACTCGGCCCTTCTACTGGCGGGACCTCGGGCAGCAGATGGACACGATAGGCGTCGCCTCGCTCGGCATCGTCGCACTCACCGGGCTCTTCACGGGCATGGTGCTGGCGCTGCAATCATCCGTCGAGATGAAGCAGTTCGGGGCTACCATCTACATCGGCCGACTCGTCGGAGCGAGCGCTGTTCGAGAGCTCGGACCCGTCCTCACCGCTCTCATGGTCACCGGGCGGGCGGGATCCGGGATGGCGGCGCAACTCGGGTCGATGCGCATCACCGAGCAGATCGACGCCCTGAGCACCCTGGGCGTCGATCCCGTGCGAAAGCTCGTGACGCCGCGGTTCCTGGCGGCGCTGATCATGCTCCCGGTGCTGACCGTCATCATGGACGTTATCGCCATCGGCGGGGGGCTGCTCATCGCGGTGGTGAAGCTCGATCTCACGGCTACGATGTACCTGCGCTCGGTCTACCAGTCGCTGGCCCAGACCGGTTTCATCTTCCGGTACATCCCGATCGACGTCTTCGGCGGACTCGTGAAGCCGCTCGTCTTCGGCGGGATCATGGCGCTGACTTCGTGCTACTACGGGTTGAACACCCGTGGAGGCACGGAGGGCGTCGGCCGTGCGACCACCCAGGCGGTGGTCAGCTCGTCGATCTTGATCCTGGCCTCGGACTACTTTCTCACCCAGCTGTTGATCGCTCTGCTGATCGAGTGACGCAAGCGACGCCGAGATCGAAGAGAATGTCCCAAACGGTGCCGAGCCATGACCCGACCGGACGGGTCGTCATGCTGCGCGACATTCGGCTCACCTACGGGAGCCACGTCGTCCTGGACGAGATCGGATTCTCCGTCCGCCGCGGCGAGACGATGTGCGTCCTGGGCGGAAGCGGGGTTGGCAAGAGCACGATCCTCAAGCTCATTCTCCATCTCGAGGAGCCGGACTCGGGCTACGTGGAGGTCCTGGGCCACGACCTCGAGACGTCCGGACGCGCCGAAATCTTCGAGGCTCGGCAGCGTATGGGAATGGTCTTCCAGGGGTCGGCGCTCTTCGACTCTCTGTCGATCTTCGACAACGTCGGCTTCCCGCTGTTCGAGCACACCGACCTTCCCGTGCAGGAGATCCGCCGACGCGTGCGAGAGGCGCTGTCCTTCGTCGACCTGGATTACCGGCGGGTGGAGAGCCTTCTCCCATCGGAGCTCTCCGGAGGAATGAAGAAGCGGGTGGCGATCGCCAGGGCGATCGTTCACCGCCCGGAGATACTCCTGTTCGACGAGCCCACGAGCGGACTGGACCCGATCACCACGCGCACGATCGACAACCTGATCGTCAAGCTGAGACGCGAGCTCCACGTGAGCTCGATCGTCGTCACGCATGACACCCGATCGGCTTGCCGGATCGCGAATCGCATCGCGCTGCTGCAGAGCGGGCGGATTGTTTTCATCGGCACGCCTGCCGAGATGCTCGAGTCTGATGACGCATACGTCCGTAAATACCTCGAATAGGCCGCGAGCGCCGGGCCGACGGGAGCTTGGATGAGGCGATCCAGAGCGATCACCTGGGAGGAAGTGAAGGTAGGCGTGATGCTGATCATCGCGCTCGGTCTTCTCGCGGCCAGCATCTTCTTTATCGGCGACATGGGGAGCGTCTTCGGAGATCGGTACGAGCTGGTGACGCTGATGCGCTCGGCCCAGGGCCTCGCTCCGGGAGCTTCCGTTCAGCTGGCGGGTCAGCCGGTGGGTCAGGTGGCTCGGATCGGTTTCATCGGACCCGAGGACCGCCCCCCGACCGGCGAGGGCCTCGCGGTGTGGCTGGCGATCAACCGCCAGGTACAGAGCCAGATCCGTTCGGACTCCCGCGCGCGCATAAGGACGCTGGGCCTGCTTGGCGACCGGATCATCGACATCGAGCCGGGAAGCCCTGGCGCCCGCACCCTCGAGCCCGGCGATACGCTGGTGGCGGCCGAGGTGTTCGACTACGCCGAGCTCCTTGACGAGGCGTCAACGGCCGTCGTCAGCCTCACGGACCTGGTCCGGTCGCTGGACGCCCTCACGCGAGACCTACTGGCCGGCGAGGGAACCGTCGGGCAGCTGCTGGTCAACCGGGACCTGTACGATCACCTGGTCGGCATGAGCGGAGACCTTTCACGACTGCTGGCCTCCGTGAACTCGGGCGAGGGGGCGCTAGGGCGCCTGGTGAAGGATGACGAGCTCTACGATCGCCTGGTGGGCGCCATTGAGTCACTGGACAGCGTCACGGCGAAGCTGGCCCGCGGCGAGGGTTCTCTCGGGCGGCTCCTGGGCTCGGACTCCCTGTACGAGTCGCTGGCCGGCGCCGCCAGCAGCACCGACTCGCTACTGGCCGGCTTGCGCTCCGGCGAGGGGTCCATCGGCCAGCTCATCGTCGACGAGGCCCTCTATGAGGAGCTGCTCAGGATGATCGTGGAGCTGAACAGCATCCTCGCCGATCTGAGGGCCAACCCAGACAAGTACATCCCGCCCATCAAGGTGTTCTAGCGTCGCGGAGCTTCGAGCTCCGTGCCGGATCTCCCCGCCCTCCCGGCCGGCGGCCGCCGAGAGACCGGCGGCCAGCAAGCCGAGGAGCGCCATCGCCCCCGTCACGCGTCGACCCGTTCGGCCACGCAGCCAAACGACGGCGGCCACTCCAGCCATCAGCAGAGCCATGGTCGCGGCCAGACCGAGGGCGGCGTGATCGTCGACCATGGCGCGAAGCGCCGCCGAGGAGGGGCCACCTCCGATCTCGACGCCGAGCGCCGAAGCGGCCGCTCTGCCGGACAGATACGCGACGGGCGACGCCCCGGAGGCCATCAGGAGGGAGACCGCGCCGAAGTGGACGACTCCGGATCGCCGAAGTAGGAGTCCGGCGAGCGCGGCCAGGCCCCCGGCGATGGAGAGGACGACAGGAATGTGGTGGACCGAAAGATGGAGCAGCGTCCAGTCCATGCTCAGCCGTCGTCCAGGCCTGCCATCTCGTGGATGCTGGAGAACTCGAGGATCTCGTAGCGTACCGTCGCACTCGGCAGGACGACGCTCACCTCGTCGCCCGGCCGGCGCCCGAGCAGCGCCTTGCCGAACGGCGAAGCCATCGAGATCTCGGCCTTCTCGAAGTCGATTTGCTCGCCGAAGGCCAGGGTATAGACCTCGGTCGAGCCATCCTCGACGTCCCTGAGCGTCACGCGCGACCCGAAGCCGATCCGGTCGTGCGGAATCGTCTCTATGTCGATGTCCACGAGTTCGCCCAAACGCCGGCGGATGTAGTCCAGCCGCGCGTGCACGAAGCCCTGTCGCTCCAGGGCCGCGTGCCATTCCGAGTTCTCCCGCAGATCGCCGAGCTCCAGGGCATGTTCGATCGCCTTGGGAAGAAC
>JAUVMT010000004.1 GCA_030600085.1 Gemmatimonadales bacterium
TAGATGTAGACGAGACCGTCACTCATGGAGACAAGGAACGGGGGCCGACATCCGACCGCAAGGCGAAGACGGCTATCTTCTTCTCGAGGATGCGAAGGCGTTTTCAGGCCGGCTCCTGAGAGATCCGTCGGAGGGTTTGGGCGAGGTCGTCTTCACGACCAACCACACCGGGTACCAGGAGGTGCTCACCGACCCCTCCTTCGCCGGCCAGATCGTCGTCATGACCGCCCCGATGATCGGGAATTACGGTACACGGCCGGAAGACGCGCAGTCACGTCGCCCATGGGTCGCGGGCTTCGTCGTGAAGCGACTCTCGGACTCCGCGCCTCGAGGCCGCGAGCCGCTGCCGGCGTACCTCGCGCGCCACCAAATCCCGACACTCGTCGGAACCGACACGAGAGCCATCACCCGACACATCCGGGAGGCTGGGGCCATGCGAGCCGGCCTTTTCCCGGCGGCCCTCGATGAAGCCGAGGCCCTCTCTCGCGTGATCGCGCAGCCGCCGATGACCGGAAGGGATCTCGCCACGGCCGTATCCGCACCGGAGCCGCGCCGGCTCGAGCACCCGGATGCACAGGGCTGCGTCATCTGCCTGGATTACGGGGTAAAGCGGCGGTCGCTGGATCTGATTCGCGAGGCCGGTTACTCCGTTCTCGTGGTCCCGGCCGCCACGTCGACTCATAAGCTGCTCGAGGCTCGTCCGTCCGGAGTCTTCGTTTCCAACGGACCGGGCGACCCCGAGGCGGTCGCGGGTGCCGCGGAGAAGGTCAGGGCCCTCTCCGACGCCGGTCTCCCGATCTTCGGCATCTGCCTCGGGCTCCAGCTGGTGGCCCGCGCGTTCGGTGGCCGAACCTACAAGCTCCCGTACGGACATCGAGGCGGGAACCACCCGGTGAAGAATCTCGATACCGGAGGGGTCGAGATCACCTCTCAGAACCACGGCTTCGCGGTGCGCGCGACCGGCGAAGTGCTCGACGATGCCCCCGATCTACGCGTTACACACCTGAACTTAAACGACGGCACGATCGAAGGAATCGCCCATATCTCCCGGCCCGTTTTCGCGGTCCAGTATCATCCCGAATCGGCACCCGGTCCGCACGACAGCCGATATCTGTTCGATCAGTTCATCTCGGCGATGCACACAACTGCAAGCATGGCAACTGGTTGACAGCTTTCCCCCCCAGTGACTAGCTTTACCCGGAAGGGCCTTCTCGGGCCACATGGTCCCCCCACACCCGGCGCGTGACGAATGGCCGATCAGACGCGCAGAGCCGCACTACTGAGCATCGGGCTGTTACTCATGGTGTTCGCGGGCGGGCTGTACCTTTCGTCCAGGACGCTGCTCGGCAGACCCCCCCTTCCGTTCGGTGGTGGAAGCGTGGCTGTTCTACCGATCGGGGGCGTGATCTACCCGGATCGCTCCTTCGGCCGGGATCTCGTGGCACTCCGCGATCGGAGTGAAGTCAAGGCGTTCGTTCTCGAGATCCGCTCGCCCGGTGGGAGCGTCGGTGCCTCGCAGGACCTGTTCGGCCAGGTGAGACGGCTCCGGGAGGAGGACGATCGCCCGGTCATCGCCTGGATCGGCGATGTAGGCGCATCGGGTGGCTATTACGTGGCGCTGGGCGCCGACAGCATTTTCGCGCTTCCGGGCAGCATGACCGGCTCCATCGGCGTGATCATGCAGCTTCCCCATGCCGAAGAGCTCATGAAGAAGGTCGGGATCGGGATAGAGGTTGTGAAGAGCGGAGAGTACAAGGACCTGGGCTCCGTGACGCGCAGGTTGTCCCCCGGAGAACGGGAGATCCTCGAACAGCTCGTGAACGACGTGTACGAGCAGTTCGTCCAGGCCGTCGTGGAGAATCGGGATCTCTCGCGGCAAGAGGTGCTTCGGGTGGCGGACGGTCGAGTCCTCTCCGGAAAGCGAGCGGCTGAGGTAGGACTCGTGGACGGGATCGCAACGCTGCAGGAGGCGATCGACCGCGCGGGCCGCATGGCGGGACTGGGTGAGAACCCGTCGACCGTGCGGCCTCGCGAACGCAGGGTCGGCCTGTTCGATCTCGTCAACGGGATCGCAGAGAGCAAGCTGCGAGGATTGCTGCCGTGGCTGGCTCAGCCTACGACCACGGGGCCGCAGCTTCTTTACCTTTGGAGGTAGCGGGCAGCTCGGGCAGGACGCGGAGGAAACCAGCCAACTAGGCGGAGGGAGAACAGATGACGAAGGCGGATCTGGTGGAGCAGGTCTACGAAGCGATCGGACCGGGGGTCACCAAAAAGGATTGCGCCGCCATCATCGACGCTTTCTTGAACGCGGTGAAGCAGTCCCTGGCCGGCGGCGAACACATCGAGATCCGCGGCTTCGGCACCTTCAAGGTGCGACGCCGGAAGCCGCGATTGGCCCGAAACCCCCGCACGGGTGACCCGGTCCACGTGCCGTCTCGGGCCGTGCCCGTGTTCAAGCCATCTCGGCTCTTCAAGGAAGAGGTGGCGGAGGCGGCCGATCGTCCCGCGCCACCTCCACGTGAGGAGCCTCCACCGCAGCAGCCGTGGAGCGGAGGAGCCTGGGGCACGGACGAGTCGAAGTACTAGCGGGGTCAGGTACCTTCGAAGTACCGAGATACTCGATCCAGGCCTTCCCGCAGCGACTCCTGGTCCACGGCGAAGTTTAGCCGAAGATAGCCGGGCGAGCCGAACGGTTCGCCCGGCAAGCACGCAACACCTGCCTCCAGGAGCTCGTCGGCGATTCTCGCCGACGTTCTGTCGTCCGACACCTTGGCGAAGAGGTAGATGCCGCCCTCGGGCAGCCGGACTTCGATCGACGGGATACCGTTGAGCACCTCGTAGCCCAACCGCCGGTTGCGGTCGAGGACCCGAACGAACTCCACGATCGCCGCCTCACGGTCCTGCGTCCGGGAGAGCGCCGCCGTTGCCGCGTACTGCGAAGGCACCGCGGCTCCGGATGTGGTCTGGCTCTGGAGGTCCGAGGCCTTCTGGATGATCTCCAGCGGGCCTTCGGCGAACCCGATCCGCCATCCCGTCATGGCAAACGCCTTCGACACTCCGTCCAACAGGATCACGTGCTCGGGCCGATCCTCGACATCGTAGACGGACGGCGCGGCCGGACCCGTATAGGACAGCCGCCGGTAGATCTCGTCGGAGAGCAGCCAAACCCCGTGTCGGCCGCACCAGCGGACCAGCTCCTCCACGAGCTCGGCCGGATAGACGGCACCGGTGGGGTTGCTGGGGCTATTGATGACCAGGCCTCGTGTTTGGTCGTTTCTCGCGCTCTCGAGCGCTTCGACGGAAACCCGGAAGCCATCCTCCCACGACGTAGGAACCAGAACCGGTGTCGCCCCGGTGAGGGCCACGGCGGTCTCGTATGTCGGCCACGCGGGCGTCGGGACGAGGATCTCGTCTCCTGGACCGAACAGGCAGTAGAGGCAATTGAACAGCGCCTGCTTCACCCCCGCACTGATCAGGATCCGCGACGGGTCGGCCGGTGCGTGAGCCGTCGTCTCATCCAGGTAGGCTGCGGCCGCCGACCTCAGCTCCGGAACCCCCGGGGTCGGTGGATACTTGGTCCGGCCTTCTTCGATCGCCCGTATCCCGGCTCGAGACGCGAACTCCGGCGTTGGGAAAGCCAGCTCACCGGCGGAAAGATCCACGATGGACTTGCCGGTCGCCTTCAACTCGCGTGCGCGCGCTGCGAATCCGAGGGTGGCGGACGGCTTCAGGACGTCGACGTTGGGAGACAGTTGCACGGGATCTCGGCTCGCGAGCACCCCTCTGTTAGACCGCTGGGGTGCGATTAGACTCAAATTGAAGAGGTCTCGACTATGCACTATCTTGAGACCGCGACGAGGCGGCCAGAGGGAACCGTAACACCCGCGCCACCTGTTCGAGATTCTACCGGCCCCGGCGGCGGGGCGTCAAGGAGCTGATACGAGACGCGCATGACAGCTGAAACGACTACGATCTTGCCGCCCGATCAGGTGCTCACGGCAGCCAGGCGCTTCTTCACGGGCGGAGAGGCGGTACACTCGACCTGGATCGAAACGGAGAGCTCCACGCACGTGAGCTTCGCGACCTTCCGCAGTAACATAGTGGTGTCCGCCGTGCCCGACTCGCGGGCGGCCGGTGCGACGATGGTGCGTGTCTCATCGCTGCGTGACGCCGGAGCTGTGGGGAGATTCCTCACCTTCCTCTCGACGGCCGCTGAGGGATCCTCCTCGGACGCACCCACCGACCAGAAGGCGGAAGAATCCTGAGGGCGTCGTGAGGGTCACGATCCTCCTGTTCGCCGTTTATCGGGAACTGGCCGATGCGTCGTCCTTGGACTTGGAGCTGCCGGCGGACGCGACCGTCCGCGAGGCCGTGGATCGTCTCCGGTCGCTGCCCGGCCTCGCATGCCTGCCGGCCGAGCCGACCGTGGCGGTCAACCGAGAGTACGCCTCGTTGGAACGAGACTTGAAAGCGGGCGACGAAATCGCCCTCATTCCAGCGGTGGCAGGCGGATGAGGGCTGTCGAGGCCAGCGGAGCTCGGGTGATCGGCCACGTGAGCGACGACCCGATTCGGGTCGAGGAACTGTTGAGAGCCGGGTCTAGTGCGGACGGCGCCGTCACCGTTTTCGTCGGCCGCGTCCGCGATCACAGCCACGGTCGCCGGGTGATTCGGCTGCACTACGAGGCCTATGGGGAGATGGCGGAGCGCGAACTCGCGGCAATCCTCGATGAGACGGCCAGCCGCTGGACTTTCAGCCACCTGGAGGCGGTGCACCGGACCGGGACGTTGGAGCTGGGAGAGCTCAGCGTGGCGATCGTGGTGGCCGCGCCGCACAGGTCGACCGCGTATGAGGCGTCGCGCCACGTCATCGAGGAGATCAAGAGAAGGCTACCGATCTGGAAGCGGGAGGAATACGCGGACGGCGAGGTGGAGTGGGCAGGTTCCGCTCCTTCGGAGGCATAATGATCGACCAGTTCGGCCGCCGGATCGACTACCTCCGGATCTCCGTGACGGATAAGTGCAATCTCCGCTGCACCTACTGCATGCCCGTCGATGGTCTGGAATGGATTCCCAAGCCGGAGCTCCTCACCTACGAGGAGATCGCCGAGGTCGTGCGCCAGATGGCGTCCGAGGGCCTGAGCCGAGTCAGACTCACCGGCGGCGAACCACTGGTCCGCCGAGACCTTCCGAAGCTGGTGGAGATGATCGCGGCGGTCCCCCAGATCCGAGATATCGCGCTCTCGACGAACGCTATCCTTCTGCCCGAGAGCGCGGAGGAGCTCAAGTCAGCCGGCGTTCAGCGGATCAACGTCAGCCTCGACACGCTCAGACCCGATCGGTTCGAGGAGATCGCCCGCCGGCCAACGCGTTTCTTCGATGCCACGCTCGATGGATTGGCGGCGGCAGAGCAAGCGGGTTTCTCGCCGATCAAGATCAACACGGTGATGCTGCGGGGAATCAACGACGACGAGTTCGCCGATTTCGCGGCTTTGACGCGGACGCGGCCATGGCATGTGCGCTTTATCGAGCTGATGCCGGTGGGGGAGAACCTCCACCTCTCGGATCGGTTCATCTCGGCCGATGAGATGCTGGAGCGCTTGGCCGAGCTCGGCGGCCTGGAGCCCGTGAGCGGGCCGATCGGTAACGGCCCGGCACGCTACTTCCAATACGGAGGTGCACCGGGCACGGTCGGAGTGATCACGCCGCTGTCGCATAACTACTGCGACCGCTGCAACCGGGTGAGGCTGACCGCGGATGGGCAGCTTCGCACGTGCCTGTTCGGCTCGCACCAGGTCGACCTGAAGACGCCGCTGCGCACGCACGGAAACGTGCTGGATGCCGTGGGAAGGGCGCTACAGGACAAGCAGGAGCGCCACTGGTTGCAGATAGGAACGGACGCCGGTAGCGGCGGCCTCGCCGCCCTGAGTCAGGTGGGCGGATGAGGGCCCGCGAGGGACGGAGACCGAAGGAAACGCGATGACCTACGAAGAGAGACAGCGCTACCGGGAGCTGCGCGAGGAGCTGGAGGCCCTCAAGCAGAAGCTTGCCGACGACGATCCGGCGGAGCCGCTCACGCGTGCCGAGGCCCGGAGAATCCTGAAGCTCGTTGAGGTCGCCCTCGAGAGCGTCAGCCCGGAGCGCATCGACCACCTGATGGAGGTCATCGCGGGCGAGGTCATGCGGCGAGTCGGAGGCATGCCGACACCGCTCTAGGGGCCATTCGGGGACCGCAATCCCGCCCGCTTTGGACATTGCGCGCGTCGCCGCGCCGGCGATAGTTTTTTGCTGCCAACGGTCCACACCTCACGACCCTCCAGGACTCACCTAAGCCCCTCGAAGGCCGCAAGCAAAAGAGAGGCACGCGTGGACAAGATAACGGTAGTCGGCGCCGGACATGTCGGCGCCTCGGCAGCTCAGCGGATCGCGGAACGCGAGCTCGCCCGCGAAGTTCTCCTGGTCGACATCATCGATGGGCTCCCTCAGGGGAAGGGCCTGGACCAGTGGGAGTCGGCTCCGGTCGAGGGGTTCGACACCCGCGTCCGTGGCCTGGCGTCCTACGAGGGGACGGCCGGATCGGGTGCCTACATCGTCACGGCCGGCCTGGCGCGGACGCCGGGCATGAGCCGCTCCGACCTCGTGACGAAGAACGCCGTGATCATCGCGGGGATCGCGAGAGAGATCGCGACCTACAGCCCCGACGCGATCATCCTCATGGTGACGAACCCTCTCGACGTCATGTCCTTCGTGGCCATGCAAACCACCGGCTTCCCTCGCGAGCGTGTGATCGGGATGGCCGGGGTGCTGGACACGGCCCGCTTCCGGAGCTTCATCGCTCTCGAGCTGGACGTGAGCGTCGAGGACGTTCAGGCGCTCGTTCTGGGAGGTCACGGCGACAGCATGGTGCCGCTAGTGAGCTCGGTGTCGGTCGGCGGGATTCCGCTCGACCAACTCATGGAGCCGGATCGTATCGAAGCGCTGGTGGACCGAACCCGAAAGGGCGGCGGCGAGATCGTCGCGCTGCTGAAGACCGGAAGTGCCTACTACGCTCCCTCTTCGGCGGTCACCCAGATGTGCGAGGCGATCGTGCGCGACAAGAAGCGTGTCCTGCCTTGCTCCGTTTGGCTCGAGGGAGAGTACGGCCTCGACGGCATCTTCATGGGCGTGCCCTGCAAGCTGGGACGAGCGGGCCTGGAGAAGATCTACGAAGTCGAGCTGGACGACGATGAGCGGGCGGCGCTGGCCAAGTCAGCGGCCGAGGTCAAGGAGACGATGGAAGCTCTGAGGGCGTAGCCTCGTCGTGACCCCCTGCGCGGCCTGCACGACATCCTGTCCCCCCGGCCCGGTCGAATCCAGAGTTCCTCGGTCCCGCGGCGATCGGGGAGGTCACCAAGGCGATCGTAGCCGACCGCTCCTAGGTGATCGGCAGCTCGGTCTCGTGGAGAGGCCGGGTGACGGACACCGCCGTCTCCTCCGCCAGATCCAGCGTGCGCGGCTCGTCGACGGGCTCCCACATCGGATTCCAAACCGTCTGCACGACCGGACGCATCAGGTTCGCGGGATTCGTGTTGACCACGCGGCCAATCTCACCGGTGCTCAGCATCACGAAGCTGTCGAGCGGGAAGGCGGAGATCTCGTCCACCAGGGCAGCCACGATGTCGCCGGAAAGGAACTCGTCCCGCAGGCCCACGACCTGCTCCAGGGCTTCATACGAGGTGAACAACGAGCGATAGGTGCGCGGATGTGAGAAGGCCTCGAACACATCGGCCACGGCTATGACCCTCGCGAGGCCGTCGATCTCCTCGCCGGAGAGACCCGCCGGATAGCCCTGTCCGTTCATCCGCTCGTGTTCCTGCACGATGGCGAGCCTGAGCCACTCGTACGCTTCACCGAGCCGTCCGATGATCTCGGCGCCGTGGTCGGGGTGCTGTCGGACGAGCTCCCACTCATCCTCCGAGAGCTTCCCGGCCTTGAGAAGCACGCGCTCGGGCAGGCGCGCCATCCCGATGTCGTGCAGAAGACCGGCCTGTATCGTCCGGAGCACGCCATCGACGCCCCAGCCGAGACCCATGGTGATCTTCCCCGCCAGGAGCGCCACGTTGGCGCAGTGGAGCGGGAGCTCGAAGCGCTCGTAGGGCTCCAGCGCCATCAGCAGCAGGCGATTGCTTTGAAGCAGGGATGTGTGGATCCTCTCGGCAAGGATGCGCGCCTCCGCGATCTTCGGCTTCCGTCCGGCGACGACGTCCGCCAGGACGCTCTCCACATAGCGGCAGGCCTCCGTGTACAACACGCGGCTCTTGAAGAGGGAAGGCGCCCTCGCCAGCACGCTGGGAGCCTCCTCACCCGAAGCCTCCCTGCTGGCGGCCTCGCCGCCGGAGGGCACCATGGCATCCAGCAGATCCTCACAGAGCACGACCAGCGTCCGGGCCCGAAACGGCCAGGCCAGGCAGTGCTCGACGGCAGCCGGAAACGTGTCATCCCCACGCCCGCCATCCAGGAGCAGAATGGTCGGGACGTCTCCAAGCTTGAGGAGAAAGCTCTCGATCGAAACCTGGTCGTTCGCCGCGTCGAGGAGACAGAGGGCCTCGGTACTTCCGGCGGCGGCCTGCGCCTCGCTCGCGTCCGCGGTGGCCACGACCGACGCCCGCGCCTCGAGTCGACTCAGGGCTTCACGCACGGCTTCATCGCGTCCGTCGTCGCCCGACAGCAGGGCCACGACGAGAGGAAGATCGTCACGTGCCGTAACCATCTCACCATCCATCACTTCAGACAGGCCTCCTGACCTGGTTTGCGAGGAGCCAGCTCGGGAGCCGGCCGGCACCCGTCGTCCTTCGCCAATACCGTGCCCCTGCCTCGCCGGCATCGCCAGGGCATCACCGACACCACGAGATCGGGCGCATCTCCCTGGATGTCAACGACATCCGGGCACCGGATCTGTTCGCACCTGAATCCGCCGCCGGGTATCTTTCGTCAAGGCGCGCGTGGCGTAAAGGGAATTCTGCGGGATTCAGGGCAAATGAGCCGAACATTCTTCACCGTCGGGGCCTCGTTCGCTCTCCTCAGCGTCGGGGCCGGGGCCCTTGGAGCGCACGCCATGAGAGATCGACTCGCTCCGGATCTTCTGGCGGCCTGGGAGACCGGCGCGCGCTACGGACTCTATCATGGCATGGCGCTTCTCGTCCTCGCCCTGGCGATGAGCCGTTGGCCGGGATCTCTCTGGACCACCTCCGGCTGGCTCTTCGTAGCCGGCTCACTCCTGTTCTCGGGAAGCCTCTTCACCCTCACGCTGACGGGCGTGCGATGGCTGGGCGCCATCACCCCGATCGGAGGAGCCTGCCTTCTTCTTGGCTGGCTCGCTGCCGTCGCTGCGGCCTGGCGGAACGTCACGGGGCCGGCGTAGAGGGCAGGCTAGAGACGCGGCGGCGTCACGCCGCGCTGGGCCTGGTACTTGCCCTTCTTGTCGTTGTAGCTCACCTCGCAGGGCTCATCCGACTCGAAGAACAGAACCTGCGCGATCCCTTCGTTCGCATAGATCCGGGCGGGCAGGGGAGTCGTGTTCGAGATCTCGAGCGTCACGAAACCCTCCCACTCCGGTTCGAAGGGGGTCACGTTCGTGATGATGCCGCATCTGGCATACGTGCTCTTCCCGACACAGAGGGTGAGCACGTCCCGAGGAATCCGGAAGTACTCCACCGATCTCGCGAGCGCGAAGGAGTTGGGGGGGATGAGGCACACGTCCCCTTCGTATTCAACGAACGAGCGCTCGTCGAACGCCTTGGGGTCCACGACGGGCGAGAGGGCATTGTGGAAGATCCGAAACTCGTCCGCCACCCGCATGTCGTAGCCGTAACTGCTCAACCCGTAGGAGATCACGTCCGTCCTGATCTGCTTCTCCACAAAGGGCTCGATCATGCCCTGGCTGGTCGCCATCTCGCGAATCCACCGATCGCTCTTGATGCTCATTCCCTGTTCAGCCTTCCTGTGTTCGGCTCGACCCTACACTTCGTGAGGTCGTAGGAGGGAAGCCCGAGCGGCTCCGCGACCTCGCGAACAGCTTCGCAGACGAGATCCGGCCGCTCATCCGGCACGGCGTGGCCCGCCCGGGCCGCCACCACGTACGACGCGCCAAGGAGGTCTGCCAGTCGCGCCGTATCCGCGATTTTCATCCGGCGGTCGTAAGCTCCGGCCAGGACCAGTGTCGGTACTCTCGCGACGGGCAGCCACGAGAGCAGCTCGTCGGGGTGCCAATCCGTCACGATCGCCAGCAGCGCCCGCGCCCGACCCTCCGACGCGTAAGGCGCCGAGTACTTTTCGACCAGATCCGGGTCCACGTCGACCGCCGGCCCCAGCACTCGGCGTTCGAGGATATACCGAGTCACCGGTTTCCGAAAGCGGGAGAGCGCGGCTGCGGCGAGCCGCGACCGCCGGAAACCCGGCAGAGACAGGATGGGCGGGCGTCTTGACCACGGCGTCACCGGGTTCAAGAGCACCAGGCCCGCCACGCTCGAGAGCTTCCGGGCGAGGCCCAGGGCGATGGCCGCACCATGGGAGTGACCGACGAGAAGCGACCGCTCGATGCCCGCCCGGTGCACGAGGTCGGCAGCCCGGCGAACCTCGTCCTCCAGGCGGTAGCTCTCTATCGCCGGCAGGTCGGAGTCGCCTCGCCCCAGAAGGTCGGGCGCGAACACCGTGAACCGGGTCGCGAGGCGGCGCCCGATCGCATCCCAGGTGGCCCGATTCGCACTGACGCCGTGCAGGCACAGGACAGCCGGCCCCGAACCCATGACCCTTACGGCGATCTCCCCTTCGGCGATGCGAATCCGGCAAACCGGTTTCATTGACTGCCTGATCGGGCGCCCGCTATCTTCGCCCGCATCACGTGAAGTTTTTCACAAGGGCTCACTTTTCCTGACGACGACCGCATGACGGAATCGTATCTCGGAATCGTGATTCTGGGCGCCGTCGGCATCTTGAACGCCGTCCTGATCATCGGTCTCTCGCAGCTGGTCGGCTCGGTTCGGCCGAGCGCTGTGAAGAGTAGCCCGTACGAATCCGGGATGCCTCCTCTGGGCGGGACCCGCGAGCGCTTCTCGGTCAACTTCTACATCGTGGCGATGCTCTTCATCGTCTTCGACATCGAGACGATCTTCCTCCTGCCGTGGGCGGTCGTGTTCCGAGATCTCGCCCTCGGAGGGTTCCTGGCGATGATGATCTTTCTCATCGTCCTGGGCGTCGGGCTCTTGTACGCCTGGAAGAAGGGAGCGCTCGAGTGGGACTGAGCGGCTCCGAGGGGCCCGAGGTGACCACGACGGGGCGCTCCCTGCCGGTCGCCGAAGGCGAGCGGCTCGACACCGGAATCCCGAGAAACTGGCTGACGACGCGCGTCGACTATGTCGTCAACTGGGCCCGCCGCAACTCCCTCTGGCCGATGCCCTTCGGAACCGCGTGCTGTGCCATCGAGATGATGGCCGCCTTCGGCTCCAAATACGATCTTGCACGCTTCGGCATGGAGCGGATGTCGTTCAGCCCGCGGCAGGCGGATCTGATGATCGTGGCCGGGCGGGTCAGCTACAAGCTGGCTCCCGTGCTCCGGAGGATCTGGGACCAGATGCCCCAGCCCAAGTGGTGCGTTTCCATGGGAGCGTGCGCCAGCTCGGGCGGCATGTTCGACAACTATACGATCGTGCAGGGAATCGACACGATCATCCCGGTGGATGTGTACGTGCCCGGCTGCCCGCCGCGTCCCGAGGGCCTGACATACGGCCTGATGATGATCCAAGAGAAGATCAAGGGGGAGACGCTGAGCAGCGCCGCATTTCGCTCGGAGGCCGCCGAGGCGGTGGGACGGCCCAACCTGCCGCCGGAGGCTATCGAGCTCGTCGCCCAACCGTTCGGCAACTCGACAAAGCAGAACCGCGCCAGCGGCCTCGCCCCGACCTCCGCCGTCGCGAGGCCGGTCGACCGCCTCGAGCGCCTCCTGGAGCACTCCTGACCAGATCCGGATGACCCGAGCTACCGCGGAAGGATCTCCCCCGCTTATCGTCGGGCACCGCCGCGACGGAGAGGATACGGAAGGCCACCCGTCTGTGACCGCTCTGCGCGGCGAGCTCGGGGACGCCGTGCTGGGAGTCGAAGCGGATGCGATCGGGACCGCCGTCGTCACCGTGACTCCGCAGCGCGTGTTCGAGGTCCTGCACTACCTCCAGAGCGATGCTGGGCAGGCCTACGACCTTCTCGTCGATCTCACGGCTGTGGACATCGGCGGAGGCCGGCCGATCCGTGTCTGGTATCAGCTGTGGTCGATGCGTCACGGACGCCAGCTGCGCATCGTCGCCAAGCTCCCGCTAGAGGAGCTGGAGCTACGCAGCGTCACGCCGCTCTGGGAATCCGCCAACTGGCTGGAGCGGGAAGTCTACGACATGTTCGGGGTCACCTTCCGAGGTCATCCCGACCTGCGGCGGATCCTCATGCCGGAGAACTACGAAGAAGGGTTTCCACTCCGGAAGGACTTCCCCCTGCGCGGCCGCTTCAGCCGCTCGGAGCAGACACGCCGGGCCCTCTCGAGAGATCTAGAGGATATGTACGCCCGTGCCGAGCTCGAGATGGCGGGCGTGCCCCTGGATGAGATCGGAATGCAACAGGTGCCGCCGGACCGTCGACCGGAGGAGCTGGTCGGGGGCCAGGACGCGCTCGGGGGGAAGCCGATGCTGCTGAACATGGGGCCGCAGCATCCCGCCACTCATGGGGTTCTCCGGCTCGTCCTCGAGCTCGACGGCGAGCGAATCCTTCGCTGCATCCCCCACATCGGCTACCTGCACACCGGTTTCGAGAAGACCTGCGAGTACCGTGAGTGGAACCAGGTGGTGCCGTACACGGACCGGATGGACTACCTGTCGCCGATGCTCTACAACATCGGATACGCGCTCGCCGTGGAGAGCCTGCTCGGGATCGAGGTCACGCCTCGCTGCCGCGTGGTCCGCGTCATCCTGTCGGAGCTGAACCGGATCCTGGGCCACCTCCTGTGGATCGGCACGACCGCGATCGACCTCGGTGCCTTCAGCGTCTTCCTGTACACGTTCCAGGAGCGCGAGCGGATCTACAACCTCCACGAAGCCTACACGGGTGCTCGGGTGACCACCTCGGCCACCCGGGTCGGCGGCATGCTCGCGGACCTTCCACCGGGTTGGGTCGACGCGGCGCGGGACTTCGTCCAGACGTTCCCAAGCACGCTCGCGGAGGTGGACCGCCTGCTCACCCGGAACGCGATATGGATCTCGCGGCAGCAGGGCATCGGCGTGGTTAGGCCGGAGGAGGCAGTGAGCTTCGGCCTGACCGGTCCGAACCTCCGCGCCAGCGGGGTCGCGTACGACGTGCGCAAGGCCCGACCGTACCTGGGCTACGAGGAGTACGACTTCGACGTGCCGGTTGGCGAGCACGGGGATACCTACGACCGCTTCCTCGTCCGGTTCGAGGAGATGTACCAGAGCGCGCGGATTCTCGAGCAGGCGCTGGACCGGCTGCCTGACGGGCCGATCGACGTCGAGGACTACTCGGTCGTGCTACCGCCCAAGAGCGAGGCCATGGGATCCATCGACTCCATGATCGCCCACTTCAAGCTCGTCATGGAGGGAATCCAGGTGCCCCCGGGAGAGGTGTGGTACTCGATCGAAGGTTCGAAGGGCGAGCTGGGTTTCGGCCTCGTCTCCGATGGCGGGTGCAAGCCGGTCCGGTGCCGGTTCCGCGGCCCCTCCTTCATCAATCTCGCCGCGCTCCCGTTCCTGGTCGAGGGAGAGCTCGTCGCCGACGTGCTGGCCGTCAACGCGAGCCTGGACATCGTGCTCGGCGAGATCGACCGATGAGCCGCCGCCTCCATCCCGCCGTGGCCGGCGCCCAGCCCTTCCAGCTGTCGGAGCGGGATCCGGATGCGCCCCTGTCCGGCAGCGAGGAGGGCCGGGAGCGCCTCGAGGCGATTCTCAGCCGCTATCCGACCAAGCGGGCGGCGCTTCTCCCCCTCCTCGGCTACGCTCAGGAGCTCCACGGCTGGATCTCGACCGGGGACATGGAGGAGATCGCGGGAGTGCTCGAGCTGACGCCGGCCTACGTATGGTCGGTAGCCTCCTTCTACACGATGTACAACAAGCATCCCGTCGGTCGGCACATGATTCAGGTGTGCACGAACATCTCCTGTCACCTGAACGGAGCCCCACGGGTGCTGGAGGAGTTCCTCGAACAGACCGGCACGGTGGAGGGAGAGACGACTGAGGACGGCCGCTTCACCGTGCTGGAAGCGGAGTGCCTGGGCGCGTGCGGCTTCGCGACGGCCGTGCAGATCAACGACGCCTATCACGAGAACGTGACCCCGGAGAAAGTGTCGGAGATCCTCGCGTCGCTCGACGGGCCGGAGAGGAGCTGAGAACCGGCGATGGCCTATCCCTACCGAGACGACCGCGAGACGACGACGATCCTCTCCCGGCACATGGGCGAGCCCGAGGCTCGCTCACTGAGCGGTTGGCTCGAGCGCGGCGGATACGAGGCGTTGCGCAAGGCGGTCCAGATGGAGCCGGACGAGATCACCGACGTCGTCAAGGACTCGGGGCTGCGGGGACGTGGCGGAGCCGGCTTCCCGACCGGCATGAAATGGAGCTTCATGCCCAGCGAGCCGAGTGGCCCGCACTACCTGTGCGCCAACGCCGATGAGAGCGAGCCCGGGGCCTTCAAGGACCGGGAGATCATGCGGTGGACGCCCCACCTGCTCATCGAGGGCTGCCTCATCGCGGCCCGGGCGATTCGCGCGTCGCACGTCTACCTATACGTGCGCGGCGAGTTCTTCCCGGTTATCAGGATCCTCAATCAGGCTGTCGTCGAGGCGTACGAAGCCGGCTACCTCGGGGAGAGCGTGTGCGGAACCGGATGGAGCTGCGACCTCACCGTGCACATCGGAGCGGGAGCGTACATCGCCGGTGAGGAGACCGGGCTGATGTCGTCCCTCATGGGCGGCCGCGCCGAGCCCTGGATGAAGCCGCCATTTCCGGCGCAACGGGGCGTGTTCGGCGCCCCGACCACCGTCAACAACGTCGAGACGCTAGCCTCGGTGCCGGGGATCGTGATGAACGGCTCCGCCTGGTATCGGCAGTGGGGAAGCGAGAAGAGCCCGGGCACCAAGCTGTGGTGCTGTTCCGGGAACCTGACCAAGCCCGGCAACTACGAGCTCGAACTCGGCTTCCCGCTCGGGGAGATCATCCACGACGTGTGCGGCGGGCCGCCGGAGGGCCGGAAGGTCAAGGCGGTTCTCCCGGGCGGCTCCTCGACCGCTTTCCTGACGGCCGACGAGCTGGATTGCGTGACGACGTACGAGGGCTTACTGGAGGCCGGGAGCGCCCTCGGCACCGCCTCGCCGATCGTGCTGGACGAGACGGCCGAGATCGTTCCGGCCATGCGCCGCATCGCGCAGTTCTACGCCCACGAGTCGTGCGGGCAGTGCGTTCAGTGCCGGGAGGGAACGGCATGGATCACCAAGATCCTGCGCCGAATCGAGGAGGGGGATGGAGAGCCGAGGGACCTGGACACGCTCTACGATTTGTGCGACCAGCTTACCGGACGGACGATCTGCGTGCTGGCAGACAGCGTCGTCTTTCCGCTGCGTTCTTCGCTGGACAAGTTCCGCCACGAGTACGAGGCGCTCATGCGGCGTGGCGCTTCCGTGCCCACGTAGGGCGTCGAGAGGGGACCCGGGATCGGAGTTGACGGAGGGATGACGGAAGGCAACGACCTGATCAACCTGACCATCGATGGTATCGAGATCGGCGTCGAGCCAGGTACCTACGTCATCGACGCGGCCGAGCGCACGGGCGTGCTCATCCCGCGCTACTGCTACCATCCTGGCATTCCCTCCAGGCCCGCACAGTGCCGCGTCTGCCTCGTGAAGATCGAGGGACAGCCAAAGCTCCAGCCGTCCTGCAAGATGACGGCCCAGGAAGGAATGGTCGTTCATACGGCTAGCGAGGAGGCCGAGGACGCTCGCAAGGCCGTGATCGAGCTCCTTCTCGTGAACCACCCGCTGGACTGCCCGATCTGCGACGCCGCGGGACAGTGCATGCTGCAGGACTACGCCCTCGAGACAGAGCAGCTCCGAAGCCGCCTGCACGAGGAGAAACTGGTGCAGGGTCGGGATCGCATCGCCGACGACATCCTCTACTTCGCGGACCGGTGCATCATCTGTACGCGCTGCGTTCGCTTCATGAGCGAGGTAGCGGGAGACGAGGCCCTCATCGTCGCTCAACGCGGACATCGAAGCGTGATCGACACGTTTCCCGGGCGCGATCTGGACCACCCCTTCCAGGGCAACATCGTCGACATCTGCCCGGTCGGCGCCCTCGTCCACGAGGACTTCCTCTTCAAGGCTCGCCTCTGGGACTTGGATCAGGCGGCCTCGATCTGCCCGGGCTGCTCGACGGGCTGCAACGTCACGATCGACGTCAAGGAGAATCAGATCGTGCGGCTGAAGCCGCGCCACAACCCGGAGGTCAACTCCTACTGGATGTGCGACCACGGCCGGAAGCACCTCGTCATGTCCAACCGCGGGGAGCGAGCAGAGGTCCCGTTGATCCGGCGTGACGGTCGGCTCGGGGCAGCCGATTGGAGCGACGCTCTGGCCTGGGTGGCGGATCATCTTCTGGAGGTGACCGGGGGAGACGCCGTGGTCTCGCCCGAGGCAGCCAACGAGAGCCTCTTCTTCCTGCGCGAGCTGCTCGACCGCCTCGGGATCGGGGGCGGCAGCTTCCGAGTCCCGACCGGCGAAGAGGTGACGCTCGCCGGTTTCCCCAAGCTTGCGCTGCGAGCCGAGCGGGCTCCGAACGCGGCCGGCGCGGAGCTGTTCGGCTTCGCACGGACCGACGATCCGGCGCCTTCGCCGGCCGGAGCGGGACTGATCGTGCTGGAGGATCCGCTCTCCGACCACGAGCCCGAGTGGGGCGAGGACGTCGGTTTTTTCCTTTACGTCGGGGGGCGGCTTTCGAGCGCTGCCAGGAACGCGCATGCCGTCCTCCCGGTCACCGGCTTCGCGGAGATGCAAGGGAGCTTCACCAACTTCGAGGGCCGGGTGCAGCGCTTTGATCAGGCCCTTCAGCCGCCCGGGCTGGCGCGGCCGGCCTGGATGATCCTGAGCCGGCTCATCGCGGAACTGGACGCCCGGCGAGACGGCGAGACGGCCATCGAGACCCCGCTGGAGGCGCGACAGGCTTTCTCGGCGATGGCGGTCGCCACCCCCGAGCTCGCCGGTCTCGATTGGGACTCGATCGGACCGAAGGGCGCTCGGCTCGCTGCGGCGGGCGAAGCGGTCTCGGCGGACGTGACGTGACCGAGATCTCCGGAGGCCCGTTCGTCATCGCGACGATCCTGAAGGTGCTCGTCTTCTTCACGCTGCTGATCCTGAGCATCGCGCTCGGCACGTACGTGGAGCGGCGGCTCGCCGCCTTCATCCAGGATCGCAGCGGTCCGAACCGGGTCGGGCCGATCGGGCTGCTCCAGGTCGCCGCCGATGGCCTCAAGAACCTGCTGAAAGAGGAGACGTGGCCCAGTGCCGCCTACAAGGGCTTCTTTCTCCTCGCCCCGGCGATGGCCCTGATCCCGGGCACGATCCTCTTCGCGGTCATCCCGTTCGCCTCTCCGGCCCCGACTCGTTGGGGTTACGTGGACATGATCGTGGCGGACGTGCCGATCGGCGTGCTGTACATCCTCGCCATCGCGTCGCTGGGCGTGTACGGCGTCGTGATGGCCGGCTGGTCCTCCGGCAGCAAGTACGCGTTTCTCGGCGGGCTACGGGGGTCGGCACAGATGGTGAGCTACGAGGTCGGGCTCTCGCTCAGCCTCGTCCCGGTGCTCATGCTGGCCGGTGACGTGCGCGTACCGGAGATCGTGACGTTGCAGCAGCATTATCCGGGTGACGCCACGACCCTCGGGGTTTGGCTCGTCGCGCCCCTGCTCGTCGGAACGTTCCTCTTCTACCTGACGGGTCTCGCGGAGACCAACCGCCTCCCCTTCGACCTTCCGGAGGCGGAGGCGGAGCTCGTCGGGGGCTATCACACCGAGTATTCCTCCATGAAGTTCGCCGCCTTCATGATGGGCGAGTACGGGCACCTGATCACCACGGCGATGCTCGTCACGGTCTTCTTCTTCGGCGGCTGGGACATCCCCTTCTGGAGTGGAGACAACATCCGGGTGACCGCGGACGGCTCCCTCATCGGCGAGCCGGCCTGGTGGAAGACGCTGCTCACGCTCCTCGCGTTCATGGTCAAGGCCGGCCTTGTGTTCGCCACGTTCATCTGGGTCCGCTGGACGCTGCCGCGGTTCCGCTACGACCAGCTCATGGACCTGGGCTGGAAGTTCATCATCGAGTTCGTGACCGTCTACATCGTCGTCATCGCCGTGGCGATCTACGTGCTCGACCGAGCGGGCCTGGAGTTCGGGCCGGCTTACGCGGCCGCTCTGCTGGGCGTCAACGTCATCCTGGCCGTGCTCGTCTTCTTCCTGTTCGACCGTGGGAGGCTCATCCGGGGCGCGGGCCGGGAGGCGGAGCGCGAGGCGCGGCGTCGAATGCTTGACGCGAGACGCCAGGTGCGTCAGCAGGCCCTGGCTCGCGCCTTGGGCGAGGAGGCCGCGCTGGCGGCCACGGCGGACGACTCTTCCGAGGAAGGCGAGTAAGGATGGCGGGAAGCGTGAAGGTACTCAAGCGGCCGGGAACGGAGGGGTCGTACGTGCGGGCTGCCTCCAAGGGGCTCGGGGTCACCCTCAAGCACATGATCCGTCCGTACAAGGTGACGCAGCAGTACCCGGACGAGAAGTGGGAGCTCGCGCCCCGCCTGCGCGGCACGCACCGCATGGCGGTCCACGAAGATGGCCGGGCGAAATGCGTGGGCTGCGGCCTCTGTCCGACGGTCTGCCCCGTGAACTGCATCAAGCTCATCCCAGCGGAGGATGAGAACGGCGAGAGGTACGCGGCGATCTACGAGATCGACGAGTTTCGCTGCATCTTCTGCGGCTTCTGCCAGGAGGTCTGTCCGGTGGAGGCGATCCACCTGGGGGTCCACTACGAGAACGCAGAGTACAGCCGGGAGCGCTGGGTCTACGACCTGGAGCGACTGACGGAGCTGGAGCACCCCTACACGGCACTCTGGGATCCCGCGGATCCGACATCCCAATGATCGAGTTCTTCTTCTTCCTCTTTGCGGCCATGGCAGTACTCAGCGCCATCTTCATGGTGACGCAAGTCAACCCCGTCGCCAGCGTGCTGTACCTGGTCGTCACCTTCTTCTCCCTCTCCGGGCTCTTCGTGATCCTGGATGCGCACTTCATCGCCGCCGTTCAGATCATCGTGTACGCGGGCGCGATCATGGTGCTCTTCCTCTTCGTGATCATGCTTCTGAACCTGGGCAGCACGCAGCCGAGCGACCTTCGGCGGGGACTCGGGCGGGTTCTGGCCGGCTCCGTCGCGGTGGCCCTGGTCGCCATCTTCGCTCGTCTCCTTATGGCCGGCGGCGACGTTGAGGGGCTCGGCGGCTCTTCCGCTCTCGACCCGTTGCTCGAATCGAGCGGAGCCGTGGCGGCGGTGGCCGAGCCGCTCTTCACTCGCTATCTGGTGGCCTTCGAGATCACCTCGATCCTCCTGGTCGTCGCCATCGTGGGCGCGGTCGTGCTCGCCCGGAGGCGCGCTCCGTGAGCGAGGGCTACCTGGTCGACCTGGCTCTCGTCCTGAGCGCGGTCCTGTTCGCCATCGGGGTGGGGGGCGTGCTGCTGCGGCGCAACGCGATCATCGTCTTCATGTGCGTCGAGCTGATGCTCAACGCCGTCAACCTCAGCTTCGTCGCCTTCTCACGCGTGCACGGAATCGACGGCCAGATCGTCGTCTTCTTCGTGATCTCCGTTGCGGCGGCCGAGTCGGCGGTCGGGTTGGCGCTCATCCTGGCCATCTTCCGGCACTATGAGAGCGTGGATCTCGAGCTGTTCCGGAGGTTGAGGTGGTAGCCCGGATCTTCTGCGGCCGGCCCATGGAGGAGCGATCGTGAGCGAGGCATACGACCCGATCCTCCCGGGTCTCATCCTGGGCCTGCCTCTCCTGGGCGCCGCACTGAACGGAATCGGTGCCTTCGCCTGGCGGGAGAACAAGACGGTGCCGACAATCGTCGGCCCTCTGGCCGTGCTGGGGGCGTTCGTCGTCTGCCTCCTGAACTTCGCCGCCATGCGTGCCGCGGCCCCACACGACCCGTCGCTCGTGCCGCTCTGGACCTGGATGCGCTCCGGCCAGCTCGAGATCGGGGTGACCCTCCTCTTGGATCAGCTGTCCGTGCTCATGACGCTGATCGTGACCGGGGTGGGAGGGATCATCCACGTCTACAGCGTCGGCTACATGCGGGAAGATCCCGGGTACTCCCGGTATTTTTCGTACCTGAACCTGTTCATCTTCTTCATGCTGCTCCTTGTCCTGGGCGCCAACTACCCGCTCATGTTCGTGGGTTGGGAGGGAGTCGGGCTCTGCTCCTACCTGCTGATCGGCTTCTGGTACGAGAACCGAGAGTTCTCGGACGCGGGGAAGAAGGCGTTCATCGTCAACCGGATCGGCGACCTCGGGTTCCTCATCGCCATGTTCCTCCTGTTCGGCGTGTTCGGAACGCTCGACATGCCCACGATCTTCGACAGAGCGCCGACGACGCTCCTCGCGGGCGGCGTGATGGTGACGGCGATCACGCTCTTCCTCTTCCTCGGATGCGTCGGCAAGTCGGCCCAGATACCCCTGTTCGTGTGGCTCCCCGACGCAATGGCCGGCCCGACGCCCGTGTCGGCGTTGATCCACGCCGCCACGATGGTCACGGCGGGCGTCTACCTGGTCGCTCGCTCTGGAGTCCTCTTCGCGCTCGCTCCGTTCACGCAGGCCATCGTGGCCTCCGTGGGCGTCGGGACGGCGCTGTTTGCCGCCTCCATCGCCGTGCAGCAGTACGATATCAAGAAGGTCCTCGCCTACAGCACCATCTCCCAACTTGGTTACATGTTCGTGGCCGTCGGCGTGGGGGCGTACACGGCCGGGATCTTCCATCTAATGACGCATGCCTTCTTCAAGGCGCTCCTTTTCCTGGGCGCCGGGGCGGTCATCCACGCGATGCACCACGCCTGGGATGAATCCGGGGATCACGGCGATCCCAACGACATGCGCAACTACGGCGGCCTGCGTCTGCGGATGCCGATCACGGCAGCCACGATGTGGATCGGCACATTGGCCATATCGGGTGTCTTTCCGTTCGCCGGCTTCTTCTCAAAGGACGAGATCATCTGGGAGGCCGGCATCCGCGGGTACGCGGTCTTGTGGGGCACGGCACTCATCGTCGCTCTGCTGACCGCCGGCTACATGACGCGCCTCATGGTCATGACCTTCCATGGGACCAACCGAAGCTTTGCGAAGGTCGGCGGAGATGAAGCCGGAGCCAACCGAAGCGGCGAGTCCGCCCGAGGCCGTCTGCACGAGGTGCCTCCGGTTATGTGGGTTCCGCTCGCGATTCTCGCGGTCCTCTCCGCCGTGGGTGGATGGGTGCAGATCCCCGAGGTGCTTCCGCTGCCGCACGTCGACCTGCTCCACTCCTGGCTCGAGCCCGTGTTTGCACCGGCGCTCGAGGTCGCCTCCGGTGCGGCCGCCGGGGGGGCACATGGCGAGGGGATAGCCCACGAAGCTCCCCTCGGAGGAGGGGAGACTTTCTGGGCCGTGATGGGCACCGATCTCGCGATCCTGACGATCATCGTGGTGTTTTGGAGGCTCTCCCGCCGCCGGTACCTCCCGGCCGCCGAGTCCTCCGAGCCGCGTGGCGCGGCCTCGCTGCTGTACCACAAGTGGTATGTGGATGAGCTGTACGATCGACTGATCGTGCGGCCTCTTCTCGCTCTCTGGCGCGGCTGTTGGCGGATCGTGGACGATCGCTTGATCGACGGCACCGTGAACGGCCTCGGCGGCGTGGCCCGGGTCGTCGGATGGACGGGGAGTCAGCTCCAGACGGGTCGGGTGAGCACGTACCTCCTCGTCTTCATGATCGGGGCGCTGATCATCCTCGGAAGCCTGGCGTTCTGACAATGGAATCCCTCTACGGCGGTCACTGGATCCTGACGCTCCTTCTGGCGATTCCGTTCCTCGGCGCGCTGGGATGTCTGGCCGGCCCGGAGAGCAGGGCCCGCTGGACCGCTCTATTTGCCACGCTGCTCGCGCTCGGCCTATCGCTGCCGCTCTTCTGGACCTTCCAGCTCGGCACGGCCGAGTTCCAGAACACGGCGTCCTTCCCGTGGATCGAGCGCTGGGGGATCCAGTACGCGGTGGGCCTCGACGGCATATCGCTCCTCATGATCCTGCTCACGACGGTGATCATGCCGCTCTCCGTCGCCGGCTCGTTCTCGTACATCAAGAAGAGGGAGCGGGCCTTCTACGCCAGCATGCTCGTGTTGATGACCGGCATTTTGGGCGTCTTCGTGGCCATGGATCTGTTTCTCTTCTACGTGTTCTGGGAGATCATGCTGATCCCGATGTACTTCATCATCGGGATCTGGGGAGGCGAGCGCCGCATCTACTCCGCGGTGAAGTTCTTCCTCTTCACGGCCGCCGGATCCCTGCTCATGCTGGTGGCGATCGTTGCTCTCGTTTACCAGCACCAACTGCAGTTCGGGGTCGTCTCCTTCGGGTACGAAGACCTCCTGCGAACCTCCATCGCGCCGGGCCTTCAGCTCCTCCTCTTCTCGGCGTTCGGTCTCGCCTTCGCCATCAAGGTGCCCCTGTTCCCCCTGCACACCTGGTTGCCCGACGCGCACGTCGAAGCGCCGACGGCAGGCTCGGTGGTACTGGCCGGCATCCTCCTGAAGATGGGCGTGTACGGCTTCTTGAGGTTCGCCATGCCGCTCTTCCCAATCGCCGCGACGAGCCCCGCGGTCGTCGGCACGATCATGCTGCTGGGTCTGATCGGGATCATCTACGCGGCCTGGGTGGCGGCGGTGCAGCCCGACGCGAAGAAGCTGATCGCCTACACGTCGGTGGCCCACCTGGGCTTCGTGATGGTAGGCGTCTTCGCGCTCACTCGGCAGTCCCTCGAGGGGGCGATCCTCCAGATGGTGAATCACGGCATCTCGACGGGCGCCCTTTTCCTCCTGATCGGGATGATCTACGAGCGGCGCCACACTCGCATGATCGCCGACTTCGGCGGGCTGGCGAAGGTGATGCCTTTCTTCGCCTTCTCGCTTACCGTCGTCGCGCTGAGCTCGATCGGCCTTCCGGGCACCAACGGCTTCGTGGGAGAATTTCTCATCCTCCTCGGGACGTTCCAGAGGTTCCCACTCGTCGCCATCCTGGCCACCACCGGCGTCATCTTCGCGGCAGCCTACATGCTTCCCATGGTGCAGCGAGTGATCCTGAACCCGCTGTCGCGGGATGAGAATAGGGAGCTGAAGGACCTGAACGGGCGGGAGCGGTGGATCGTGGCGCCGCTGCTGGTCCTGATCCTGCTCATCGGCGTCTATCCGCAGCCCTTCCTGGACCGGATGTCGGCCTCCGTCGACGCACTCATTGAACGAGTCGAGCTCGGGGCCCAGCAGATGCAAGCCTCGGAGGTGTCGCCCGACCCGCGCCGCCTGATCGCGGAGTTCGACGCGGCGGGACGGTTCGACGCTACGCCGTCGGCCCAGGAGCCCCCACCGGTCGAAGGGAGCGCCGGCCCGTGATCCTCGACTACTCCTCCCCGGGCCATTACCTGATCGCGCTCCTGCCTGAGACCGTGCTCACGCTCGGGGCCTTCGCGGTCCTGCTCATGGACGTCTTCATCCGGGGCCGGGACCCGGGACCGAGCGGCGCGTGGACGGGGCGGGCGGCTCTCGCGAGCGTCCTGGCCGCGGCCGCGGCCAGCCTGTGGGTCGGACTCAACGTCGAGGCCTCGTCGGGCTTGGTTGCGATTGACGGCTTTCGGCTGGCGGCGAGCCTCGTTCTGCTCGGCGGAACGCTCCTCGCCCTTCTGTTCGCCTTCGACTACGGACGCCGGGAAGGCCTCCACATCGGCGAGTTCTACGCGCTCGTTCTCCTGGCGACGGTCGGCATGCTGGTGCTCGTCGGAGCCCGCGACCTGGTCCTGATCTTCCTCGGCCTGGAGCTCATGTCGATCGCGGTCTACGTGCTCACCGGATTCAACCGCAATGACCCCCGCTCGGCGGAGGCGGGCCTCAAGTACTTCCTCGTGGGCGCGTTCGCGAGCGCGTTCATCCTCTATGGGATCGCGCTGCTGTACGGGGCGACCGGAAGCACCAACATCCCGGACGTGATGGAGCGCGTCACTGCGAGCGTCGAGGAGGGCAGCGTCCTCTTCTTCTCGGGGGTTACCCTCCTGCTCATAGGATTCGGCTACAAGATCGCCGCGGTTCCGTTTCACATGTGGACGCCCGATGCGTACGAAGGCGCCCCGACATCGGTGACCGGATACATGGCCGTCGGAGTCAAGACAGCGGCGTTCATAGCTCTCCTCAGGGTGTTCACGGGTCAACTCGCTCCAGCGGCGGAGTTCTGGACCGTAGTCGTGTGGTGGCTGGCGATGCTCACCATGATCGTTCCGAACCTCATCGCGCTGGTTCAAAACAACGTCAAACGGATGCTGGCCTATTCCTCCATCGCGCACGCGGGCTATCTGTTGGTCGGCGTGTCGGCCGGCACCGCGTTCGGGCGCGGGGCGGCGCTCTTCTATCTGGCCGCCTACACGCTCATGACGCTGGGGGCGTTCGCCGTCGTCTACGCTGTGGCGGGGAAGGGAGACCGGCGCATGACGCTGGCCGACTTCCGAGGCCTCGGATGGCGACGCCCCGGACTGGCCTTCGCGCTTTTCCTGTTCCTTCTGTCTCTGGCGGGATTCCCTCCGACCGGAGGCTTCGTCGGAAAGCTGTACCTGCTGCGAGCCTCGATCGACGCGGGCCAGGTGGCGCTGGCCGTGACGCTCGTCCTCAGCAGCCTGATCTCCTACTACTACTATCTGCGAGTGGTGTGGAAGATGTACTTCGAGGAGGGGGCGGAGCACCCTGTGGCCAAGGGCGGCTTCGCGTTCCGCTTCGCGACGGCGATCTGCGCCGGCGGCATCCTGACCCTCGGCCTTCTCCCCGGACCGGCGCTGCGCGCCTTCGAGCGGGCTGGCGCAGACCTTGAGTCGGCGGTGACGACCGAAGCCTCCGCGGCGGGATCCTCCGGCGCACCCCGCCCGGGAGAGCGGGCGAACTCGGCAAGCACGGTAGGCCCATGAAGGTACCCAGGCAGGTCTTCCGCGAGTACGACATCCGCGGGATCGTCGGCGAGACCCTCGACGCCGACCTAGCTCGCGCGGTCGGGCGCGCTTACGGAAGCGAGATCGGATCCAGCAAGACGGTGGCCGTGGGCCACGACAACCGGCCGAGCTCCCCGGATCTCGCCTCCGCCCTGATCGAGGGGCTCAACGCCTCCGGGGTCGACGTCTTCTTGGTGCAGATGGTTCCGACGCCCGCCCTGTACTTCGCCACCTACGAGCTGGAGACAGACGGAGGGATCCAGATCACAGGCTCCCACAACCCGCCGGAGTACAACGGCATCAAGATGACCGTCGGAGGCCGCCCGCTCTACGGAGGGGCCATTCAGACGCTTCGAGCGCGCATCGAGGCGGACGAGCTGGCCTCGGGCACCGGGACGGTCCGCGAGGTCGACGTCCTGGACCGGTACGTGGAGGAGATCGGGCGACGAGCGCGAGTAGAGCCGCCGATCCGCTTTGTCCTGGACTGCGGTAACGGCGCCGGCAGCGTGGTCGCCGCGCGGGCTCTCCGCGCCGCCGGTGCCGAGGTGGACCCGCTCTACTGCGAGTCTGACGGCACCTTCCCGAATCACCACCCCGACCCCACGGTCGACGAGAACGTGAAGGACCTCATCGCCCGGGTGGTCTCGACAGGCGCCGCTTTCGGAGTCGGCCTCGACGGAGATGCGGACCGTATCGGAGCGGTGACGGAGAAGGGCGTGATCGTCCGAGGGGACCACCTCCTGCTCCTGTTCGCGCTCGACGTCCTGAAGGACCACCCGGGAGCCGAGATCATCTTCGACGTCAAGTGCTCGAAGGCCCTGCCTGAGATGATCGAGCGAGCCGGCGGCATTCCGATCATGTGGAAGACGGGCCATTCGCTCATCAAGGAGAGGATGCGCCAGTCCGGATCTCCCTTAGCAGGCGAGATGAGCGGACATATATGTTTTGCTGACAGGTACTTCGGAACTGACGATGCGATTTACGATGCGGCACGCCTGGCCGAGTTGGTGGCTCGTGACGGCCGGCCGCTCTCCGAGATCGTCGCGAAGATCCCCGCCTATCCGTCCACGCCCGAGCTTCGCCTGGATTGCCCGGAAGAGCTGAAGTTCGACCTCGTGACGCGCGCGGTGGAGCACTACAAGCGGTCCCACGAGGTGATTGACATCGACGGTGCCCGGATTCTCTTCGACGGGGGATGGGCGCTGATCCGAGCCAGCAACACTCAACCCGTCGTCGTGGCCCGGATCGAGGCCGACACGCCCGAGCTGCTGGACGAGATCCGCTCACAAGTCGGCGAGTACCTGGCGGCCGAGGGTGTTTCCCTCCCGGAGGCCTGACGCCCACGGGGCGTCTCTCTCGTGACGAGCTCGAATCAGTGACGGAGCGCAGCGAAGAGCGCGTCGTGATCGCGATCGGGGGCAACGCCCTGTCCCCGGCGGGCGGTCCGGCCGAGATCCGGACCCAGTTTCAACATACTCGCGAGAGCCTCGCGCCGATCCTGGAGTTCGCGCGGCACGGTTGGGAAATCGCTATCGTCCACGGAAACGGCCCGCAGGTGGGCGATGCGCTCCTTCGTAACGAGCGAGCCCGATCGATCGTCGATGAGCTTCCGCTCGGCGTGCTCGTGGCCGGTACGGCCGGTTGGATCGGCTACATGATCCAGCAATCTCTTCAGAACGCCTTGGTCCAGGAGGGAATCGACCGGCGTGTGGTCACGGTGATCAACCAGGTGCTCGTGGATCCCGAGCACCCATCCACTCACGAGCCCAGGAAGTTCGTGGGTCGGGGGGTGGATTCCGAGGTAGGGAGGGAGCTCATGGCGGAGGGCGTGGACCTGCGGTCGGACCGGCGGGGCAGGCTCCGCCGCATCGTTCCGAGTCCCGAGCCGCTGGAGATCTTGGAGTCGGACACCGTACGGGAGCTGGTTCACCGCGGTACCATCGTGGTCTCCTGTGGCGGAGGGGGAATCCCCGTGTATTTGGATCCCGTGCTCGGGCTGGAAGGGATGGACTCGGTCGTGGACAAGGACCGTGCGGCCGCAATCCTGGCGCACGTCATCGACGCGAGTCTCCTCCTGATCCTGACCGACGTAGAGGGTGTGTACCGCTCCTTCGGTTCGCCTGAGCAGGAGCTCGTCCTGCGGCTGACCCCGGCGGAGGGGTGGGCTCTCCTCGCAGAGGAGGACCTCGGCAAGGGAAGCATGGTCCCCAAGCTGGAAGCGGCCATCCACTTCGTGGAAGGGGGAGGGCGGCGGTCGGTCATCGCGGAACTCAATCGCGGGGCTGCCGCCCTGCATGGCTCGACCGGCACGACGATCACTTCCGAACCGTCTACGGCAAAGACCCGTTAACCGCGGAGGACTATGAACATCCACGAGTATCAGGCACGAGAGATCTTCCGATCCCATGGCCTTCCCGTTCCGGATTCCGTGCTCGCGGAGAGTGCCGAGCAGGCCAGAGAGGCCGCCGCTCGCTTCGGCGGCACGGTGGTCATCAAGGCGCAGGTACATGCCGGCGGGCGCGGGAAGGCGGGTGGCGTCAAGCTGGCATCCGATCCCGCCGAGGCTGGCAAGGCGGCAGAAGCGATCCTCGGAATGGAGATCAAGGGCCTCGTCGTCGAAAACGTCCTGGTAGCTGCGGCCGTGGAGATCGCGACGGAGGCCTACGTGGGGATCGTGATGGACCGCACGTCACAGCGGCCGGTCATGATGGTCTCGCCGGAGGGGGGAGTGGACATCGAGGAGGTCGCGGCGACAAAGCCCGAGGCCATCTTCAAGGAGGCGATCGATCCGCGCTACGGCCTGATGCCGCACGAGGCGACCGGGCTCGCATACAGGCTCTTCTCCGACCCGGCCCTCGCCAAGCAGGCCGCTCGCGCCCTGGCCGGACTTTGGAGCGCATACGAAGGGGCCGACGCGACGCTCGCAGAGGTAAACCCTCTCGTCTCGACGCCCGAAGGCGAAGTGCTGGCGATCGACGCCAAGATGAACATCGATGACAGCTCGCTCTTCCGGCAGCCCGAGATCGAGGCGATGAGGGATGAGGGCGCGGAGGCTCCCTCCGAGCAACGAGCCAGGGAGGCGGGACTCAGCTACATCAAGCTGGACGGGGACGTCGGCTGCTGCGTGAACGGAGCCGGCCTGGCGATGGCGACGATGGATCTGGTGAAGTACTACGGCGGTAGCCCAGCGAACTTCCTGGACATCGGAGGGTCCTCCAACCCCGAAAAGGTCGTCGCGGCCTTGGAGATCATCACGGAGGATCCGAGCGTCCGCTCCATCCTCTTCAACATCTTCGGCGGGATCACCCGCTGCGACGACGTGGCGAACGGCATCGTGGAAGCGACCGGTCGACTCGACCTCGACGTGCCGATCACGATCCGGCTCACGGGCACGAACCAGAAGGAGGGGGTGAAGATCCTGGAGGGGGCCGGATTCGAGGCCGACACGGACATGGATCGGGCCGTCCGGCGTGCCGTAGAGGTCGCTTCCTGACCGAATGAGGCGCTGACGCCTGACGACACGGGAGACCCATGGCGATTTTCATAGGTGAACAGACGCGGCTCGTGGTGCAGGGCATCACCGGAAGGGATGGCTCCTTCCACACTCGCCAGATGATCGAGTACGGCACACGGGTCGTGGCCGGCGTGACGCCGGGGAAGGGCGGCCTGACGTTCGACGGCGCCGTCCCAGTGCATAATACGGTGGCCGAGGCAGTGGTCGAGCAGGGAGCCAACGCGTCGGTCATCTACGTGCCGGCCCGGTTCGCTGGAGATGCCATCCTTGAGGCCGCCGACGCGGGGATCGAGTTGATCGTGTGCATCACGGAGGGGATCCCGGTCGCCGAAATGATGCGGGTGATGCTGTTCGTCCAGGAATGCGGGGCCCGCCTGATCGGACCCAACTGCCCCGGGCTGATCGTGCCCGGCGTGTGCAAGGTGGGAATCCTGCCCGCGCAGATCGTGCTGCCGGGACGGATCGGCATCGTCAGCCGGTCGGGCACCCTGACCTACGAGATCATCTTCCAGCTCACAAGCGCCGGAATCGGACAGTCGACCTCGATCGGGATCGGCGGAGATCCGATCATCGGAACGGACTTCGTGGACTGCCTCCGGGCCTTCGAGGCCGACGACGAAACCGACGCGGTCGTGATCATCGGCGAAATCGGCGGCACGGACGAGCAGACCGCGGCCAGCCTCGTCAAGGAGGAGATGAACAAGCCGGTCGTCGGCTTCATCGCGGGACAGACAGCCCCCCCGGGCCGTCGCATGGGACACGCGGGCGCGATCATCTCCGGATCCGAGGGTACGGCCGCCGAGAAGGTTCGGGCGTTCCAGGAGAACGGCATTGCGGTCGCCGAGAGACCCGTTGATATCGTCGACGCGCTGCGCGCTGTGCTGTGACGAAGGAGGGATCGGACGCACGGACGCTTGGCGACCTGCTGAGCGAACGCCGGATCATTCTGCCGCTGCGTGCGGAGACGCTTACGCAGGCGCTCGACGTTCTCGCCTCCACCGCGGTCGCGGACGGTCTCGCCGATCGAGACCGGCTGGATCAAGAACTGGAGACGCTGGCCGACCATGACCTGATACCGATCGGCTCCCACGCCCTCATGGCACACATGCGAACCGAGGCCGCGCACGACCTGGCTATGATGATCGGAGTCGCCGAAGGGGCGCTTCCCTTCGCGCCGGCCACGGCTCCGGAGGCGCGAACCCTGGTGCTGGTGATCGCGCCGCTGAGCGCCGGCTCCCGTTATCTGCAGACCATGGCGGCCCTGGCCCGAGCCCTCGGAAGACGGCGGGTGGAGGAGCGACTCGGCTCTGCCGACACGGCCGGCGAGGTGATGGAGTTGGACGCCCTCCGCGAGCCGGTCCTCGGCGAGGAGATTCTCGTCCGCGACGTGATGACGCGGAGTCTGGTCAGCGTCCGATCCGATGCGCCGATGGCGGAGGTGGCCGAGGTCCTCATCCGGCGGAGGCTCCGTGCGATCCCGGTCGTCGGCGACGACGGAGAGGTGATCGGCATGGTGACGGACGCGGACATCATGGAGATGTTCCTGCCCCGGATCCGCGGAGAGGAAGGTGTCGGAGCGGGGGAGGAAGACCCCGGGGCGCGCTCGGTACGCGACGTCATGCAGCGGAGCGTCTTCTCCGCGCGTGCGGATGAGACGGTCGAAGCCGTCGCCGACCGGATGATCCGCAAGGAAATCGAGCGATTGCCGGTCGTCGAGGAAGGCCGGCTGGTCGGTTTCCTCACCCGAGGTGACATCATCAGAAGGTTGCTGAGGGGTCACCTCCGGACGCGGTAGGGCGGTTGAGCCCGTACCACGGACGTGTGTCCGAGAGAACCAACCACAGACCCAACCGGAACGAGGCCATGAGCGATAACAGAACTCTCGCGATCATCAAGCCGGATGCTTTTGGCAGCGGCAAGGCGGGCCAGATCATCGACCATCTCGAATCGGACGGCTTCCGGATCCTCGCTGCCCGGGTGGTCCACCTGAGCCGGGCCCGGGCCGAGACGTTCTACGACGTCCACCGCGGGAAACCTTTCTTCACTTCCCTGGTAGACTTCATGACTTCGGGTCCGGTGCTGGCGATGGCGTTGGAGAGGGAGGGCGCCGTCGCACGGCTGAGGGAGGTGATCGGTGCCACCGACCCTGCGGAGGCCGATCCGGGTACCGTCCGCGCCCTGTACGCGGAAAGCAAAGAGCGAAACGCGATTCACGCGTCCGATTCACCCGACAACGCCAGGGTGGAGGTCGCGTTTTTCTTTGCGGGCGCCGACCTGGGCTGAGTGCTACGAGCGAGCGGATGCCGGACAGCCTCACCATCGAGCTGCGCAGCGTCGCGGAAGCCGCGATCGAGCGGTCCGATCGCCTGACGGCGGTCGCCACCCTCGGGACCGGGGGAGAGTTTGTCTTCGTCGAGCCGCCTACGGTCTCCTTCGTGGCGCAGTCCAGCGCGAGTGGGGGGATCCAGGTGCGCGGCGAGCTCGACGCGCGAATCCGGCTCACGTGCAGGCGCTGCCTGGCCGAGAATGAGGAGAGTTTCGTCGTTCCCCTGGAGTTCAGGCTGGAGCCGGGTCTGGAGCCCGGCGTGGAGGACGAGGGAGTCTTTGCGCTTCGGCCGGATGGCGACGTCGTGGACATCGGGCCCATCGTAAGGGAGGAGCTCTCGCTCGCCATGCCCGAGTTTCCGGAGTGCCGGGAAGACTGCAGGGGCCTTTGCCCCATCTGCGGCGTCAACCTGAACGAGGCGACCTGCGAGTGCGGGTCATCGGAACCGGATCCCAGATGGGAGATGCTCCGAAAGTTGCGCGTCTGAGCCGCCGATCGTCGATTCAGGCCGGCTGACGGCAGCCACCCACAACTCGAAACGCGGTTCTCAGGAGGATATGGAATGGCCGTACCCAAGAAACGTACGTCCAAGCAGAGGAAGCGCAAACGTCGTACGCACAACAAAGCCGACGCCACAGCGATCCAGGAGTGCCCCCGGTGCGGAGACCCGCGTCGGCCGCATCGCGTCTGCCCGAGCTGTGGACACTACGACGATCGCGAAGTCGTCGCCGTCGAAGAGTTCTGACCACCGGTCGGGGGGATCCGCGACTCGCGCTCACGCCGCCCCGGTGGCGGCAGGAACCGGCCCCGGCACCCGTCTCACGATCGCGGTCGATGCGATGGGAGGAGACGGGGCACCCGAGGTGCCGGTGGCTGGAGCCCTCGCGGCGCTCTCAGAGCTCCCCGAGCGCATCCGCATCGCGCTCGTGGGCGAGCCGAGTCGGATAGAGGCCGTCCTCCCACTCGCCGCCCGACCGCGGATCGAGATCGTCGCGGCAAGCGAATCGATCCATATGGAGGAGGCGCCCGCGCTCGCCGTCCGGCGCAAGCGGGACAGCTCGATCGTCGTCGGTCTTCAACTGGTTCGCTCGGGCAGCGCCGACGCCTTCATATCCGCTGGATCCACGGGCGCCGTGATGGCCGCTTCCGTGCTTGAGCTGGGAGCGCTGCCGGGAGTCGATCGGCCCGCGGTGGGGGCGATGTTTCCCACGACGTCCGGACCGACGCTGGTGCTCGATGTCGGCGCCAACGTGGACACCAAGGGTCATCACCTTCATCAATTCGCTCGCCTCGGATCGGTCTACGTGCGCGACCTGCGAGGACTCGAGCGCCCGCGAGTTGGCCTGCTGAACGTGGGAGAGGAAGCAGAGAAGGGAGGCGACGCGGTCGCTGAAGCTTACTCGCTGCTGGAGGGGGATCCCGAGATTGAGTTCGTGGGGAACGTGGAGGGTCACCGCATCATCGAGGGGGCCTGCGATGTGCTAGTGAGCGGCGGTTTCACCGGGAACGTGCTCCTCAAGTTCTACGAGTCGATCGCGGCCTTCGTAGTGGGTCTGCTGCAGCGACCGACCCGGCGCTTTCGCCGGGGAGGAAGGGTCGGCCAGATCGTGCGAGTGCTCGACTACGCGGAGTACGGAGGGGCACCGCTCCTGGGGGTGCAGGGCGTTTCGATCATCTGTCACGGAGGCTCGCCGCCTAGGGCGATCAAGAACGCGATTCGAGTGGCCGTTCAGAGCGTCGAGTCCGGGATGGTCGAGGACATGGCAGCCGCCCTCGACGACCCCGGCGGCCGCTGACCGGATGAACGACCGAGCCGGGAACGCCTTCCTGCTCCCCGGACAGGGATCGCAGTACGTGGGCATGGGATCGGATCTCGCGGACAGCCTACCCACGGTGCGGCAGATCTACCAACGAGCGGATGAGCTGTTGGACATGCCCCTGAGCGAGATCTGCCGGGAGGGACCGGAGGATCGACTTAGGCGCACGGAGAACGCGCAGCCCGCCATCCTCGTGCACAGCTACGCGATCTGGCGAGCGCTGCCAGAGAAGGTGCGGCAGGGGGCGGCGGTAGCGGCCGGACACTCGCTGGGTGAGTTCTCGGCGTATCTCATCGCGGACGCCATCCCGTTCGACGATGCGCTGCGCATCGTGCGCCGCCGTGGAGAGCTGATGGCCAAGGCGGGGCGGGAGCAGCCGGGCACGATGTCCGCCGTGATAGGACTGGAAGCGGACCTCGTGGCCGATGTGTGTCGAGAGACGGCCGGCACCGTGGTCGCGGCGAACTACAACGCCCCCGGCCAGGTGGTCATCAGCGGCGAAGTCGAGGCCGTCGCGACCGCGGGCGAGACGCTGCGAAAAGCGGGCGCTCGGCGCGTCATTCCGCTGAACGTCAGCGGCGCGTTTCACTCTCCTCTTATGGAGGGCGCCCGGCAGGAACTGGAGGCGATGCTCGCCGGTACGGAGATCGCCGATCCTGTCTTTCCGGTGGTGGCCAACGTATCGGCGGAGCCGGTTACGACCGGTCCCCGCGCACGCGAGCTACTGGTATCCCAGCTGACCGGAGCGGTCCGTTGGTCGGACGGGATCCTGCAAATCGGCCGACTGGGCATCTCGAGCTTCCTCGAGATCGGTCCCGGCTCGGTGCTGACGGGCCTGCTGCGCCGGATCGACAAACGTATGCGGGGACGGGCCGTGGGTGACCTTGAAGCGCTCCGCGCTCTGGCGGCCGAGTAGGGACTAGGGAAAGGAGAACGACGAATGCCTGAACTCGACGGACGCATTGCCATCGTGACGGGAGCCGCACGGGGCATCGGTCTCGCGATCGCCGCGGAGCTGACCGAAGGTGGGGCTCAGGTGGCTATCGTGGACCTTGACGAGGGCGAGGCCGCGAAGGCCTCCGCCGGGATCGGCGGCCCGGAGCTGGGCTTCGCCTGCAACGTGAGCGATCCTGGCGCGTGCCACGACCTGCTCGGCGA
>JAUVMT010000093.1 GCA_030600085.1 Gemmatimonadales bacterium
CTCGTCAGCCGGACCGCCTCCTGAGCCAGGTGTACCGAAGGCGTAGCTGCGCTACGTCGAGGAAGAGCAACGAACCCCCGGCCGAGCGTCTAGATCCGATCCAGGATCCAGTCCGGCGTGAGGTCCGCCGCCCACGAGGCGAGCATAGTGAACTGACCGCTCAGCAGAAGCAGGCCGACGAGGACGAGTAGGGCTCCGCTCGCTCGCTCCACCCAAACGATGTGCCTTCGCAGCCGCTTGAACGTGGCCAGGAACCAGGTAAATGCCACCGCGCTCAGGAGGAACGGGACCGCGAGTCCCGCCGAGTAGAAGGCGAGTAGCTGAACGCCCTCGCCCAGCGTCTGCCGGGTCGCGGCGAAGGTGAGGATCCCGCCCAGGATCGGTCCGATACACGGAGTCCAGCCCGCCCCGAACGTTACGCCGACCAGGAACGACCCGACGTAACCCACCGGCTTGCGCTCCAGATGCATGCGGCGCTCTCGCTGGAGCCACCGAAACGGTGTGAGGCCAAGCAGATGGAGGCCGAAGAGAACGACGATCCCGCCCCCGATGCGCGCGATCCAGACCTGATACTCCCTAAGGATCTGACCCAGGAAGCTGGCCGAGGCGCCCAAAGCCAGAAAGATCGAGCTGAAGCCCGCAACGAAGAGGAGGGAGTGGATGAGCGTCGTGCGCCGAAGCGCGGCGTCACCGCTCTCGAGTTCCTCCATTCCGAGGCCTGTCACGAAGGAGAGGTACGAGGGCACGAGAGGCAGCACGCAGGGGGAGAGAAACGAGAGCAGGCCAGCCGCGAAAGCGGCCGTGAACCCTATTCCCAGGGAGTCCATCTAGGGGGCTGAGCGGCGGGAGCGGGCGCTCAGGCCAGGCAGTCTGGACAGGTCCCGACCAGCTCGAGCCGGTAACCGAGGACCTCGAAGTCTGTTCGAAGAGAGACCGTCCGAAGCCAGTCGGGAGAAGAGGCCTCGTCGATGTCGGTGACGCAGCCACAGCTCACACAGCGTATATGGTCGTGATCGTCCATCCGACCGTCGTACCTCGCCGGACCGTCTCCCATCGTCAGCTTGGAGGCGATCCCGCAGCTCACGAACGCCTCCAACGCCTTGTAGACGGTGGCCAGGCTGATGTCGGGGATTTGAGACCGGACGCTCAAGAAGATCTCGTCGGCCGTCGGATGGCTCGACGCGGCATATAGCGTGTCGTACACGGCGGCGCGCTGCGCCGTGTACCGGTGGCCGCCCGCCCCGAGCGCGCGTCTGAACTCGCGCTCCAATGACTCGCTCGCCTCGCCGTGTATCGCTTCGGTCACGCCCTTCTCTCCGTTTGAACCGCTCGCTTATACGGAATGCGACAACGTAAGGATCCATTGGTGGGCGATCAAATGGGCGTATTCCGGAGGAATCAGGGAGGATGGGGAGTGCAGAAAAGCCTGGGCCCCGGGCCCGGGCTCCAAGACGAAATCGACGCGGACTCAGTCCGTCGTGAGCTCCGCCCAGCGCTCGTGGCTACCGCCGATCTCCAGGTGGAGAGGGTCCGAGAACTCGCCCAGCCTGCGCTGGAGCTGCGCCACCAACAGCGGCACTCGGTCCGCCGGCACGAGTCCATGTTCGGTGATCCTCTGGCCGGAATTCCCGTTCGGCCTGACTCCCGGCGAGAGGCACGCGCTATACAGCCGGCGTCGATCGCCATCGAAGCGCGTGAACAGGAAGAACTCCGTGGAGCCCTCCAGCGTCTCGAGCGGCGGAAACACCCAGACCTCGGCGATCTCGGAAGGGGAAACGGTCCTGCCCAACTCCCGGAGGCGAAGGTCCATGCTCTGGTCCTCGCCGCCCCCGTTCAGGGACACGTCCATCAGACCTCCACGTCGTGGTGACGAGCCACCGCGGCGCCGGCGCGCCAGTGGTGGCTACAGAGCGTCAGATGGACAGGACCCCAAAATATAGACCCGTTGGGCCGTTTTCTTCAAGGTCCCGGTGCTGCCTTCAAGATCCCGGTGCTGCCTCCGAACCCCCATCCTGGGCGTGCGTCGGACCGAGACCCTTCATCCGAAGAGCCAGTCTGGCGCTGGCCAGCACCTCGGCGCGCGACGCCTCGAGCGGGCCCGTGATGTGTACGCCCGCCGCCTTCGTGTGCCCACCGCCCCCATGCTCGCGCGCGATCCTGGCCACGTCGGCCTCTCCGTTCGACCGAAGGGAGACCTTGGTCGACTTGTCGGGCAGCTCTCGGAACAGCGCGGCGATCTCTATGCCGCGGAGCTGCCTGGCATGCTCGACGATACCCTCGAGATCGGCCGAAACCGCGCGCGACTGCTGGAAGTCCTGGCGCCTCAGAGTGATCCAGGCCAGCGGCCACTCGGGATCCCTCTCGAGGCTGGAGAGCGCCCGACGCAGCAGCTCGAGACGCTCATCGGTGACCTGCCCGTACAGCTTCCTGTACATCTCCTGAGGATCTACGCCCGCCCTCAGCAGATCCGCGCAGATCTCGTGCGTGCGGGAGGTCGTGTTCGCGAACCGGAAGGATCCCGTGTCGGTGACGATGGCCACGTAGAGCGCCTCCGCCTCCGGCCGGGACAAGGAATCATCCGGCCTGGCGATGAGGTCGTATATCAGCTCTCCCGTCGCGCACGCCGTGGCATCGCGTATGGCGGGGTCCCCGATCGATTGCGGCGTGGAAGGGTGGTGGTCGATGACCGCGATTCGCCGGCCTCGCATCGCAGGATACACGTCTCCAAGCCTCGAGGGCTCCGACGTATCCAGAACGATGAAGAGGTCCGCCCTCTCCAGGGCGCGCCGGCCCTCTTCGGCCTTGTGGGACCACGGGGTGAGGTGGTGCAGCAGGAACTTGAAGGTCTCTGGAAACGGCGTCGGGTTGACGATCGCGGCCTTTACCCCCTGGCGCTCCATATGAAGTGCCAGGGCGATCTCGCAGCCCGCGCCGTCACCGTCTGCGTTGATGTGGGTCGTCAGCACCGGGTGGCGAGCTGCCTCGATCTCCGATCGAAAACGCTCGAACTCCCGAGCGCGCGAATCAGGAATCGGGCACGTCCGATCCTGGCGCGTCCGACTCGACCGGCTCGTCGGAGCCCGACAGAATCCGGATGTAGCAGTACGCCGTCAGTACGGTCACGGAGCCCATGCTCAGGAGCATGAAGAACCACGCGAACGGAGCGATCGAGGATCCTTCCATGAGATGCCCCTCCTTCAGGACTCCATGGGCCCGGGATCGGCGGCGGGCGAAGCTCCGGCCGCGACCGCCTTACGCACCCATGCCTGGTGGATCAGGTACAGGCCCAAAGCAAGCAAACCCAACATGACCAGTCGGCTGAACCAACGGTAGACGATCGTCTCCGGATCGTACGCGATCGGCGCATCTTCCACGTCACGCATGAGCAGCGTGGGTACGGCCTCCGTTACGGCCCACCAGCCCAGGAGGATGAAGAGGAAGATCGGCGTCACCCACTTGATGATGAACTTGTAGATGAGGGGTACTCGGAGATCCGCCCCGATGTGCATCTCCTTCCAGCCGCGGTCGATGCCGAAGATCCAGGAGAAGAGCACGATCTCCACCGCCGCGAAGATCACCAGACCGAAGGTGCCGGCCCAATAGTCCCACACGTCCAGGAACTGCCGGTGATAGAAGAGCACGTGCAGTGTTCCGAGGGCGACCGCCAGCGCCATCACCATCAGCACCGCGTGCTTTCGCGTACGGCCGTACTCCTGCTGCAGGAAGGCGATCGCGGGACTCGAGAGCGCCACGCTCGACGTGATCCCGGCGATGAAGAGGAGAAAGAACCAGAGGAAGCCCGTGACCTGCCCCCAGACTTGGCCTCCCGGCAGTCCCTGGAAGACGACGCTCATCGCGACGATGCCAAGGTCGTAGGTGCCGCCCTCGGCGATCGCGGTCGCACCTGCCACACCGAAGAAAGTTACCGCGGCCGGAATCGCGATCGTCCCGCCGAGCACGACTTCGGCGAACTCGTTCGTGGCCCCGGTCGACAGCCCGGTCAGGGTCACGTCGTCCTTCTCCCTCAGGTAGGACGAGTAGCAATGGATCGTACCCATCCCGAGGGAGAGCGTGAAGAACATCTGGCCGGCGGCCGCGAGCCAGACCTTCGCGTCCGACAAGCTGGTCCACTCGGGGCTCCAGACGAAGTTGAGCCCTTCCGCAGGCGTGCCCACGGCGGGGGGCAGCGTGAGGACGCGGATCATGAGGATGAACGCGAACAGGAAGAGGATCGGCATGCCGATCAGGGCGAGCTTCTCGATGCCCCCGGCTATGCCGCGCGACAGCACGGAGTAGAGGAATACGATCGTGATGAGGAAGAACGCCACCGCCACCCAGCCACCATGGATCGTCCCATCGAAGACGTCCTGGTAGGAATACAGGTACTGCGCCACCTGGCTGAACTCGCCCAGACCGAAGTACCCCCCCGTGAGGCTGAAGAAGCTGAACCCCAACATCCAGGAGACCACATACGTGTAGTAGATGAATACCACGAGCGGCATGACGATCCCGAGCACGCCCAGGTACTTCGCCCACTTCCGCTTCCGGTCGCCCAGCTCGTCGAACATGCCGGGGATCGTGGCGTGGCCGTGCCGGCCGCCGAACCTGCCGATCGTCCACTCGACCCACATGAGCGGGATCCCGAGCAGCAGGAAGGAGATGAAGTACGGGATCATGAAGGTGCCGCCGCCGTTCTGCGCGGCCTGCACCGGGAAGCGAAGGAAGTTGCCGAGTCCGACGGCGTTCCCGGCCATGGCCAGGATCAGCCCGATCCGGGTCGCCCAACGTTCCTGCGCATGTGTGTGAGCGCTCAAGGCACCTCCCGCCTCCCTACGTCGCATGACAAGGCGTCACGCTATCCGCCAGCCGAGGAGGGTGTCAAATGGGAAGGCGCTTTCGAAGCTTGGCCCAGGTCGAGCCGAAGTGTACCCAGCGCCCGGAAACCGCGCCCTCGATCTCGCCTGCCGCCGCCGACCGGACGAACCCCTCCGGCCCGTCGAACGGCGTGAGCTTCACCCTGCCCTTGCCGATCTCTCGAAGCGTGTGGGCATCGCTCCCGGCGCCGACCGGCAGTCCGTGCTCCTCAGCCCAGGATCTGGCGCGCTCGTTCCTCTCCGGCTCGTGGACGCGCGCGTTGAAGACTTCTACGACGTCCACGCAATCAATGACGCTCGCCAAGTAGGCCTCGTCACTTCCCCGCCAACGATCGAACGGATGCGGTAGGTAGGTGATCCCTCCCTGCGAGCGGATCGCCTCGGCGACCTCCCGGAAGCTGCCGCCGGGAGGGATGTGCTCCTTGAGGAAAAGGCCGATGAGGTCGAGGCCTTCTGCTGTCCGTACCTCCTCGCCGACGATCACGAGGTTCGGAGCCGACCGGTGGGCCTCGAACGCGCCCTCGATCTCATCGTGGTCGGTGATCGCGATCCGCTCGAGGCCGACGCGGCGTGCCGTCGCGACCACGTCCGCGGGATCGCTGAGGCAGTCCTTGGAGTGGCGGGTGTGCATGTGGAGATCGACGGACCAGAGCCCACCCGTGCCTTCCCCGGGCTCGCCAGCGCGTCCGATCGAGTCCCAGGCGGCGCGGGCCGCCGCCTCCAGCTCAGACAACGATCCGCCGTTCTCGACGACGATGTCCGCCCGGCTGCGCTTCTCCGCGCCCGAGAGCTGAGCGTCGTTCAACGCCGTGAACTCCATCTCGGAGAGCCCACGCTCCCCGCACACCCTCGACTTCCGCACCTCGAGCGGGGCATCGACAGTGACGACCAGGTCGCACATCTCGTCAAGCCCGCTCTCGAGGAGAAGGGGCACCTCCAGCACGGCGACACCGCGTTCCCCGGATCGTGCTTCGTCGAGCCGCTCGGTCAAGAGCTCCAGCACGGCGGGGTGAACGATCCCCTCGAGCCTCTGTCTGGCGTCCGAGTCCTCCGTCACGATGCGGCGGAGCGCGGGCCGGTCGAGACTCCCGTCCGATGCCAGAATCCGGTCGCCCCAGTTCTCTCGGATGCGCTCGAGCGCCGGACGGCCGGGCCGGACCGCCTCACGCGCGAGCTCGTCCGTGTCGATCCGATCCGCGCCCCACGCCTCGAACAGGCGGCCTACCGCGCTCTTGCCCGCTCCGAGCGTGCCGGTGAGCCCGACGAGCATCATCGCTAGGTCAGCGATTCGGACGGTTCGCCGGACGCTCCGAGCGCTTCCAGGAAGTCCTCCAGAACCGACGCCGACACGCGCTCGACCTCCTCTTCCGAGAGGCCCTCCAGCGAGACCTGTCCGCCGGCCAGCATGCCGTGCCCGCCGGCCGATCCTCGGTCGCCGATCACGCCCCGGACAAGGTCACCGGCGTGTGCAAGCGGCTTCGAGCTGCGGACCGAGATCAGGAGGCGGCCGTCGAACGTTCCCGTGGCAACCGCCCATTCGGTGCCTCTCGCGCGGATCAACAGGTCGGCCAGCTCGGCCACCATGTCCGGATAGGCGAGCACCCCCGCGGGCGCGAGGATTACCCGTCCGTAGTTGCGGGCCTTCTCCAGCGTCTGATGAACCGACCGGAAGTAACCCTTCGGGAGTCTAGGGTGCAGGATGCGGGAGTAGGCCTCGGGATCGATGCGGGGATACAGATACAGGCTCGCGCTGATGTCCGCCCGAGAGGCCTCGCGTCCCAGATCGGCGGTCTCCGACTGGATGCCGTAGAACAGACCCGTGGCCAGCCGGCGATCGGGCTCCAGCTCGGCCGCTCGCAGGTACTTGACGAGGATCGAGCAGTTCGCGCCGTAGTCCGGTCTGACGTCGACGAAGGGCGACGCCTCGGTCTCCGGGCGTGGAGGGTGGTGATCGATGACGACGTTGGCGATCCGGCCGGCCGGTAGCGAGTTGTTTCCCGCCCGCGGCTGCGTGTCCACGAGGGCGACGACCGTGCCGGGGCTGATTCCGTTCTCTCTGCCGAGTCGGTCGAAGTCGACGCCGAGCTCGCGGATCAGCGCCTGGTTCTCAGCTCGGCCCACGATGCCTCCGAAGGCGAGTGTGGTGCCGAGACCCTCACAATGTTGAAGCAGAAAGCCCAGCGCGGCGGCAGAGGCGAGGGCATCGGGATCGGGGTTGTCGTGCGTGACCACCAGCAGCTCCTCAGCGTCCTCGACGGCGTGGAGCAGGGCAGCTAGACGTTCGGTCTCCTCGCCCGTGACCTCATCCGGTTCGCGCGGGCCGGTCAACCCGAGCAGTCCCCGGACTCGGCCCGGGATCTCTCGCTCGCTGGGCGGATGTAGGCCGGCAACTCGTCAGCCATCAGCCGCTCCAGCCGAACGCGCCCGTGAGGAACGGATTGGTGCTCGCCTCGCGATCCACCTTCGTGTCCGGTCCGTGGCCCGTATGCAGGATGGTGTCACCGGGAAGCGTCAGGATCTGCTCGCGTATCGAGCGGAGAAGCTCCGCGGTGTCTGCTCCAGGCAGGTCCGTGCGCCCGATCGATCCGGCGAAGACGCAGTCGCCGACGAACGCCCGGCCCTCGGTGGAGAGCACGACGCCGCCGGGGGAGTGGCCCGGAGCATGACGCACTTCGAGCTCGATCCCGGCCAGGGCGAGCCGCTGGCCGTGCGAGAAATGCTCGTCGGGCGGCGGGGGTTGCCGCATCGCCAGCCCGAACGCGGCAGCTTGCTGGGCCGATGCTTCGTAAAGGGGCAAATCAGCGGGGTGTAGGTGCACCGGGATCGAGTGCGCCCGTACGAGCGCCTCGACTCCGGCCACGTGGTCCACATGGGCATGCGTGAGGAGGATGGCGACCGGCACGCCTTCCCAGCTCTCGAGCGCCTCCTTCACCCGCTCCGGCTCGAACCCCGGATCAACGACGAGCGTCTCGCGCTCGCCTTCGCGGCGCAGGAGGAAACAGTTGGCGAGAAACGGCCCGAGCTCGAGCCTCAGGACCTCCGGCGGCTGGGACACGCGTCCCGCGCTGCGGGCGTCTCTAGGCGGAGAAGGAGCTGCCGCAGCCGCA